>QENH01000170.1 GCA_003336485.1 Candidatus Methanophagales archaeon | reverse complement strand
GAGCAGATTTACAATTTTTATCGGTGGATTGATGACCAATAGTTCTGGAAACATACTAAAAGCCATCAAATAATTTGAGTTGGTAAGTCTTTAGATATGAAAAGAAACTATCTGAAATTATAAAGTCCTTTACAACCTCTTTTTTGAACACTTTAGCACCACACTGCGTATCCCGTATACCCAACCGAAATAGAAGCCCAACTAAAATGTTAAATCCTCTGCTGAACACTATTCTAACTAACGGGATATCGCTAAATCCACCATACCTTTGCCCTACAACAATATCATTACCTTCTAAAGCTCGGATTAACTTGATGAACTCGTTCACCTCTGTTGAATTGTCGGCATCGGTAAAGCCAATTATATCTCCGTCCGCAGCCATAAAACCTTTTTTTAGCCCACCACCCTTTCCAAGCTTTTCATCATATTCCAGAATTTTAATATTCTCCTTAGTTTCGCTAAATTCTGAAACAATCTCTGCTGTATTATCCGTGCACCCATCCATCTCAACTATTATTTCAAAATCATCAAATTCATCTGTGAAAGCCTTATAATAATCGCAGAGTGTGCTCTCAATTCTTCTATCTTCATTATACGCTGGAATTATTAAACTGATTTTCATCCCCTTCCCCCCCCCCACATACACCAACAGGCTAATGAACGTCAAGAAAGAAATAATAATCATCATATATATCACTTCTGAAATTGTACTGCAATAGCTTATGAGTAGTACCTCGGCTACTAAGAAAATAAAAAGAGGTATAGCAGTCCCATGTTGATTTATGGAAAGGGAGTAGTTTATTAACAGCCAGGTTAGTGAGAAGAAGAAAGTAACGAGCCCGTACTTCCATAAATATGGTATCGCTTTTGCATACCCCTCACCAAAAAGCGTCATTACTATCTCCTCCGGGAAGAGCAGATATGCCAAAACAATACCTCCCGAGATTAAGAACGTCAAGACCAGCCCTTTTAACAGCATGTGGGAATGCTTCCCCCCCGCTTCATACATATCTGATGCCTTTGGAAATACAACCATAGCTATCCCCCCAGAAGCGAATAAGATGATTCTGCCCAAGATGGCTACAGCGGAATATATCCCCGTCTCTAACGGCGTAAAATAGTGCTTTACCAGCACAACATCTACATTCCACATTGTAATGTAGCAGAATAATGCTACGAAGGCGAAACCGCTATATCTAAGCATATCTCGTAACTCAACACTATCGCTGGAGGAATCAAGCCCAATAATGTCTCGTAGGAAAACAAACGCTAAAATTAAGCCGAACACAGGTGCCACAACGGCTCCAACCAAGCTGCCAAACACTCCAAAACCTAAAATGACCAACGAAACACCAACCAAGAATTTTACAACAGCCTGAGAAACGTTGGTTGTCCATAAAACAACGAACCTCTGCAACCCTCTCAGAATCCCCTGTGGAAAAGGTAAAATCAATAAAGGCGGTAATGCTAAAGCCAGAATAAGCACCAAAAACGGGTCCACATCAAGAAAAGCCGCTATATACGGGCTTAGAATTAATAAAATCGCAACGAGAAGAAGAACCAATAAACTCAAACCCCTGCTCACTTTAAATAACATAGCCTTAATTCTTACGTATTCTCCTCTGACCTTGTAGACCGAGGTGAATTTTGCTGCTGATGTATTAATAGTCACGGAGATCATGGAGATTATATAAAGCAAAGATGGGAGGCTGATCAGGACACCATAATCCTCTGGAGGCAATAGCCTGCCCATTGACAACTGATAAAGATAATTGAAGAATCCTGCCAGAAGGGACGCAACTATCACTATAAAGCTGTCCCTCATAAATCCTTTGTCTTTTATTGGTTGCAAATGTGCAATTCCTGAAAGTTATTCCGTCTCTCGTAAGTAATTTCACAAAAGTTTTAAATTGACTATTTGATATTTGGTATTTGTTTCTGATTTGGTGCTTCGGATTTGGGATTTATTCTCAATCCCCCAATCGTTTCACCATCTTTACCGCAGCTTCGACCGCCCTTTTTGCATAATCCACACGTTCTTGCGCTTCTAACCTCGTCATCCCAGGTCCTGCCACGCCCAAAGTAACCGGCTTATCATATTCCAGTGCAAGGTCCATTATTTTCCGCGTGAGCTGCGATGCTATCGCTTCATCATGCTTGGTTGCACCAGCGATTACGCAGCCCAGAGTGACAACGGCATCTACTTCATTCTCTTTGTCTGTTAGCAGCTTCTTCACTGCAAGTGGCATGTCGAACGTTCCAGGCGTATATATGCTGCGAACTACGGTCGCACCAAGAAACGCTGCATGTTCCTTCCCCAGTATCTCCATCTGATAGGTAATGTCCCTGTGAAACTCAGAGACGACAAAACCCAATTTTATTTCTTCCTTCATCTCTTCTTCTCTCATTTTCAACCACTTAGTATCCTATAAAGAACTTGATATTAGTCCTCCCTCCTCACGGTTATAGGAACAACACCTTTTTCAAATTCCTCAATAGCTATATCCGTGGGGTCTAGTTCTTCTGTTTCTATGAGCACAGGCGCACCCATGGCTATCTGCAGTGCTCGTGCACCAATGATACGCGCTTTTTCATATTTCGTGTATTTTTCTCTTTTTTCTTCCAAGAAAACCGACCTTTAACCCTAATATGACAAAATGGGGTTGCTGAGATTTGAACTCAGGTCTCGGCATCCCGAACGCCGAAGGATAGTCCAAGCTACCCTACAACCCCCATCATTCATACGGTGCAATCTCGTCTATCAGCTCCGCGTGCGCTAGAAACATACGTCGACAGCAATATCTCTTTACGTCCAAATCGTCCAACACTTGACCCGGATCCTCTTGCTTTGTCCGCTCTTTATACACATCCCAAACGTCGGATATTATTCTTCCACATGTGTAACATCTAACTGGAATCATAACCCTATCACCGATAAGACTTCTGCCTCTTTGCCCTTGCACCCTTTGCACCGGCTTTTTTTAGCTCCTTATTCCGCATGTCACTGACGAACAAGCTCCTATCATAGCTCAGATAAGAATCCTTCAACGTTTCACTTGCCGTCCATTCCACTAATCCACGAGCTATAGCGGTCCGAACAGCCTCTGCCTGCCCCATAAAACCGCCACCTTTTACATTTACCGCCACATCAATGCCCGCAATATCTACTTCCGGAAGCTGGGAAGCGATAAACAAAGGTTCTGATATTTTTGTTCTTACCACTTCTGGCTCCATTATTTCCAGCGGCTTCTTGTTTATCCTCACATCACCGTTACCCTCTTTTATAGTTACTCGTGCAACTGCCGTCTTCCTCTTGCCTACCTGATTAACTACCTTTTTTACCTTTGCTTTGGTTTTTACCTTTGCTTTGGTGACCATCCTAACTTTTCACTCACCTCCCCCAAGGTTACGTATTTACGAGACAACCTATAAGCCTCTGCATATTCCACTCTTTTCCGCTCCATCTTTTCATATTCTTCTGGTATGCCAAGATAAACTTTCACTCGTGAGAGTGCATCTTTACCCCTTGCCCGCTTATATGGTAACATACCCCTTATTGTCCGCTTTAGAATCCTATCTGGCATTTTAGGGAAGAAGGGACCTTGCTCTCTGGAACCTCTGTCCTTCTTCTCTTTGTAATCCTTGAAAGTTCTCACTTTTGAGCCACTTATTACCACTCGTTCTGCGTTAACGATTGCGATTTCCTTTTCCGTATCGTTCAACAATTCTTTCGCTACTCCGCTTGCCAATCTACCCAAAATGAGACCATCTCCATCTACTATCTCCATTTCCTCTTCCATCGCCTTTGTTATTTTTTTTATTAAGTTAAATTAAGCGATTATCTTCACACCGGATCCTTTAGGATTTGCTTTTATCAATTCCTCGATACGTACGCACTTCCCACCATCGCTAATTTTTTCGTACGCCTTTTTACTGAAGCCCAATGCGGCAACAGTAACTGGCTTATCAATCGCTCCCGCACTCAGCACTTTTCCTGGCACTAATATCGTATCATTTGCATTTGAATATCTATTTATCCTGCTTATGTTCACCTCTGCATAATTCCTTCGTGGTCGCTCTAACCGCTCCGCTATATCTCGCCATATGGGCGCACTACTTTCTCTTGCATTCCTCTTCAAATCATCTATTAGCTTATCAAGCTGCGGGTTCGTCTTCCTTTTTCTTCTCATCTTCTTTTCGCTTTTGCCATTCGCCTTTGTATCTTTTAGAATACCTTTTTATAAAGCTTACTAAGTGAAGTTCATCTCCTTTTTATAATGCTTTTATCCTTAGATAATTTATGATCGAATCAGCCATCCAATTCAGCCTCCCTTTTATTGCAATCTGCTTTCTCTTTCTGGCGCTGTTAGTGCATAAGAAAGCGGTAAGCGCTCCGGGTTGGGTATTAATCGCAGGTTACTGCTATTTCGAAGCGGACGATTACTTGACTCAGGACGAATACTTTGACGCTTATTTAGTTCTCATACTTCTTGCTTTATCGCTTATCTTAGCTTTCATTATGCTAAGGCCCGCGCTAAGCGAAAGAAGGGAGGAAGATTCGCTTTACACGCTAATAAAAATCGCGCTTATATCAGCTATCTTCTATTTCCCATTCACCCAAATACCATTTCTCGGCGATTCGCTCATTTTCATCACCGCAAAACTCACGACTATTGTGCTAAATATTTTCAATCTGGGCGTTCATATAGTCCCACCTTCCTGTATCTACACAACAGACTGTTCTTTTCATGCAATCTATCAACCGATAACGATAATCTTAGCATGCACTGCGATACAGGGCATGGTCATTTTTATTGGACTGATCTTTGGTGTAAAAGCACCAATAAGGCGAAAGCTAAAAGCATTCTTTGTCTCGGTACCGGTTATTTATGCATTGAATATCTTCAGGGACGTTTTTGTCAGCGCAGCATATTTCGAGAATTGGTTTGGGCCCCCACTCGAAAGCTTTTTTATCGCTCACAGCGAGATAGCGAGGATAGCAATAGAGTATGGCCTTGTTGTATTACCAATAAATAGTCCAATAAATAGCTTTGATTTCGCCCACGGCCTGATAGCGAGGATAGCTGCGCTAATTGCTCTGATTGCTATTGCTTATGCCGTATTCAAGATACTTCCGGAGGCCTTGGATTTTGTAGAGGATTTTATCGCAGCATTAAAGAGCTCCTTCCGCGTACACAAAGCTACTTAAGCTATCAAAAGAGATGGATAGTTCATGGAGAATCAGAAGCAAGTGTTTGTTATCGGGCACATAACTCCCGATTCCGATTCCGTCTGTTCCGCTATCGGCTACGCATACTTCAAAAATGTCCTGGATAAGCGGTACCTCTATGTCCCTGCCCGAGCCGGTAGTGTGAATAGCGAAACAAAGTTTATCCTCGATCGATTTAAGATTGAGTCACCGATGGAGCTAGAAAGTCTTGCCGCTACCGTCAGTGATATGGAATTGAAAGATCCCTTTGTAGCATCACCTAATAACTCGATAAGAGATGCTGCGACTTTAATAAGGGAAAAGAATATCCGCACTGTTCCAATCGTAGACTCAGGTAAAAAGTTATTGGGGATCGTTGGACTAAAGGACATCGCAGAATATTACATCGGCAATCTGGGACGTAAGGACTTATCAACATCTCCTATTGACCTGAATATCTTGGTGAGTACATTAAATGGGAAGGTAATTGCGAATCCAAATAAGATTGAAAGTTTAACTGGCCGGGTTTTTATCGCAGCGATGCAAAAAGCAACGATTGTAAACAAAATCCAACCCGAAGACATTGTTATTTTAGGCGATCGATATGACATCCAATTAGATTTGATCAATGCTGACTGTTCGGCACTTATAATTACGGGTGATTCCACGATTAGCCATGAAGTCCGTAGGTTAGCAATAAAAAAAGGTGCTTTGATCATCTCTTCGCCTCATGACACCTTTACTACTGCAAGATTACTTGATCTATCCACCCCCCTCTATTCGATATTGTCGAAGAATGTCCCGGTAGCAGGACTTTATACGCGTATTTCCGAATTGAAGCCGCGAGTTTTAGAATCGAAATATCGCTGTGCGTTAATTGTGGATGGCGACAATCGTTTAATTAGCATTGTTACCCGTACGGATTTACTGCATCAGATAAGCAAAAAAGTTATTCTCGTTGACCATAATGAGATTTCACAGGCTGTTGATGGCGTGCAAGAAGCGCATATACTGGAGATCATTGACCATCATAGGGTCGGGGACATATCAACACTAATGCCCATTCACGTCTGCAATGAGCCTATTGGCAGCACATGCACAATTGTTGCGCAATTAATGTTCCTTCATCAGATAGACATTCCACCGGATATAGCGGGATTGCTTCTTTCTGGTATTCTATCGGATACGTTAATATTGTCATTATCAACAACAACGGATCGAGATAATGAAGTAGCGCGTAAATTAGCTCTAATCGCAGACATTGACATAGACAAATATGGTAAAGAGCTCATAAGCGCAAGTATAAACATAAAAGGGAAATCGGCCAAAGAGATCTTGCTTCATGATTTTAAAGAATATTCGCTGGGCGATAAAAAAATTGCCGTGAGTCAAGTAATGGTAATAGATAAGGGAGAGATAAACGTTAAAGAAGCAGCTATTATGTCAGAAATGGGCGCGTTATTTGATGAAAAGGGATACGATTTAGTGGCTCTTCTCATTACAAATCCGCTGGAGCAGGGTGAAGATGTCTTTGTTAAAGGCGATAAACGTATATTAGAAAAGGCGTTTGATGTTGTAGTAGAGAAAGACAAATGCCATATACCACAGACGTTATCACGGAAGAAGGATTTTATCCCTAAGATTGGATACTTCTGCACTACTTCATGATAAAAACCTTTTCAACACGCATCAACGGATAACCCATATCCTCTTCGTATTTGACCCGCACATGCACTTTTACCTTTTCATACCTGACAACGACATTAACGTCCAGCATTTCACCACGTAACTCACAATAT
This sequence comes from Candidatus Methanophagales archaeon, assembly GCA_003336485.1. Lineage (GTDB taxonomy): Archaea > Halobacteriota > Syntropharchaeia > Alkanophagales > Methanospirareceae > Methanophaga. The sequence goes on along the minus strand of QENH01000170.1, from coordinate 23,329 downwards.
CCGAACTCATTCTCGTTCGCCAGTACCTTCGCTCTATCTATTTCCACTGCCACTGAGTACACCCACGGCTGAAGAGATACGCTTCTCGCGATTGCGGTCTCTAACACTTCTACTGTTTCTGTACTCACGGGTGTGCCTATAAACTGATGGTATAGAGCACCTAATTTGATACCTGCTTCGAATACTGCTGTGTCCCTATCCAATACCTTCTCTTCTATCCACAATCCGCTTTCCTCTTCCATTTTCGCGCTCTTAATGTATATGCATATTCAAAAAGAGGGGAAAGAAAAAAGGGTTTAATTACACCTTCTGAAATAGCAATACCTAAACTACCTGGTGTATCCGGATCCTCAGCTAATAGTTTCCTTCCAAATTCCGTGTTCTTGCTTGGGCTTCTGTACAACTCGGCATTCCACAGTTTACGGTCGTAACTCGCACCAACCATGTATATCGTGCACTTCAAGTCGAAGAGCATAGTACCAAATGCAAGTGCAGAACCCCACTGGCCCGCTCCTGTTTCCGTTGCTATCCTTTCTATGCCCTCCTTCATATTATAATAGGCCTGTGCAATTGCCGTGTTTGGCTTGTGACTGCCGGGCGGGCTAACGCCTTCCCATTTATAATAAATCCGCGCTGGCGTCTTCAATTTCTTCTCTAACCGAAGAGCCCTATACAACGGCGAAGGGCGCCATAGCCGGTAAACATCTCTTACCGCATCTGGTATCGGTATCCATCGCTCTGTACTCATTTCCTGCTTTATCAATTCCATAGGGAAAATAGGCGCCAAATCCGCGGGCTTTACTGGCTCCATAGTCGCCGGATTTATCGACGGGTCCAATGGTGAAGGCATATCTGCCTGTATGTTGTACCATGCCTTCGGGATCTCTTCCTCGTCAAGCAATATCTTCTCGTTCATTTTATCTTTTTAGCCTCTCTCTTTTACAAAAACCGCATAAGTACGTATAAGAATAAGAACAAAAACCACATCCGCTCTAAAAAGTTTCAATTTGGATTTGGGATACCACTACATCCCCGCTTCTCGCTCTTTCTCTATTATCTCCGATTCTTCTATCGTACCGTATGCCTCATACATCCTTATTACGAGAGCGAGCGCGACTGCAGTTGTGGCGACTCCTACCACTATCGCTGTCAGGATAAGCACATGAGGTAAGGGATTTACATATAATACTTCCTGACCTTCAATCACGATTGGCTCGGTTCCACCTGTTATATCGCCCAGCGATACGTAGAATAGGAATATAGCAGTTTGAAATATGTTCAACCCGATGATCTTCTTTATCAGATTGTCCTTTGCAATCATCGCATAGAACCCAATGAGCATAAGCACAATGGAAATCCAGTAATTATATTTATCAAATACTTCCCCGATTAACCATTCCATCATTTTTAGTCTTCTCCCTCCACTTCTTCGCCCTCTCTCTTCCACACGAGGTTAAAGAAAATAGATGTGATTACCGCCATCACTGTTATCCCGATTCCTATTTCTACGAGGTCCATACCCAAAGCTCGGTTCTCCTCAAAATGGTGTGTTAATGGAATGTAACCATAATTGAGAAACTCTGCCGCAAAAGCAAGACCGCAGATTATACATAGCAAGCCTACACCAGCGTAGATATACACACCAGTACTGAAAAACACGGTATTGGTTGCCTCTGTAAATCGGTTACCTGCTTTTACGATACCAAAAGCGATAACATATAATATAAATGACGAGGCGATTATAACTCCGCCTTGGAATCCGCCCCCTGGCCCGCCGGCGCCATGTATGATCACATATAACCCAAATAACTGGATAAAGGGTACCATTAGCCTTGCCACTGTCTCTACAACGACATCCCCTCCTTTATCTCCGCCCATACCACTAGTCTTCGAATTCATCGTGCATCTCGCCTCCAAAACAAGAAATTAACAATAATTGATGGATCTTTACGTATTTGCATTGCTCATTCAGGTCTCTTTTCCTTCCTCCTCAATAATAATATGACTGCCACACCGGCAGTGAATATGACTGTGGTTTCACCAAGTGTATCATAGCCCCTGTAATCTGCAAGGATATAAGTTACCATATTTGGCACTTCCGTCTCATGCACTCCTTCCTCTACAAACCTTATGTAAAGCGAATACCGGTAAACATCCAGTTTATCCCCTTTTTTCTCAATAAAGTAATATTTCTGCGCCTTTGGATAGTAATGCTTCTCCTCGGGTATGATAACCGCATCCCATTCTCCTTCTCTTAGCTTCGCTACCCCGGAAGGTAACGGAAACCCACGCCCTTCTAATTTATCACCTAAACTCGCAGGGATAATGCCATGATTCAAATCATCCTCTACTCCCTCAACATCCATATCGAAGAGCCAAACATATCTGTTAGGTGCGGAATTCGCATCGCCAAAAGCGGGTATATCCTCAGCTACGTATACGAAAAGAGCGCCTAAAAAGATTACAAATAGCAGCGCCGCTATAGACATGGACTTCATTTCTTCTCCCACCTCTTCGTCCTGGATAATGCGGCGATTAAGAACGCCGTGGTTGCCCCTGCACCAACAGCAGCCTCTGTAAATGCAACGTCCACTGAATGCATCTCCACCCAGACCACAGCCATCAGAAAACTATACGCACATAACAGCATAATCGCACTCAGGAGGTCTCTCACTGTTATCGCTGCTATCGCAATTATCACAATCAGAAACAACAGTGCGAGATCAAGCTGCCATATCATCTTCTTTTTATCACTCTTCCATAAATACCTTAGCCACCTTCTCCTGCATCGTCTTATCCACTAGGAGCGCGTCCGCAGGCTTCTGCGCTATTGAATGCACCTGAAACCTGCCCTTCTCCTGATCTATATTTATCGTTATCGTTCCCGGGGTCAGGGTGATGGAATTAGCTAAGGTAACAATAGCTAGATCGCTCCTCAAGGATGTATCAAATTCTATTATCGACGGGTCTATCGGCATCTTCGGATGGAGAACTCGATATGCAACATCGAAATTCGCGAGTAGTATCTGCCACAACTCCCAGACGACATATATGATGAATCTACCGGATTTCCGTAGCATCTTATCCCACTTTTGCGTCACCAGCAAGTCATATGAGACAAAGGCAATAATTAGACTGCAGATTATGCCCGCTCCTACATGTAAGACATCGAGAATTCCTGATAGTAGTAGCCAGAACAGAAACATGGCACAAAACGTTACGAATATCCCAAATCCTTTTCCCGATTTAGCACTACTCTTTTCGCCCATCTTCACATCCTCCTATCCCCTTTCTTCCATGGCTTCACACCGGTATTATAAGCGGCTTTCATTATCGCATGTGTCGCCGTTGGATTGGCGAAGAAGATGAAACAAATTAAAAACAGCAGCTTCACGGGTACAAGTTGCACCGAGAGTTCCGCTCCCGGGCTATAATAGTAGATATGATATAACAGCAACCCGAAAATAATAAGGACTTCCCCTAGCGTGTCGCACTTCCCGGTCGCATGAAGCCGAGTGTAAAAGTCGGGCAATCTCAGTAACCCTATTGCACCTGCAAGCATAAAGAATACGCCTGCAGCCAGAAATAATACCACAACTACTAGCAAGATTGTCACTATTAGCTCGACCATACTTCACCCCTCTCTAAATATTTCGCGAATGCTAATGTGCCGATGAAATTTAACAGAGCATAAAGAAGAGAAATGTCAAAGAACAGAGGCCTTTCGAATATATAGCCTATAATCACTAAGAGAACGATTGTTTTTGTCCCTATCACATTCACCGCCGCCACGCGATTGTATACCTCGGGACCAATAGTAGCGCGGTATAAGGCCAGGATTATCGTGACTACGATTAACAGCGCAGTTGCCAAGAATATCGTTAGCATATCCGGTTCTATCATTTTTCGCTCTCTTTGGTTTATCTATTATCCTTTAAGTATAGGTAGTCGAGGAGGTAATATAAATAAGTTTCGGAATTTTTCGGTTCTATGATGACTATATATGAAGAGCAGAAGAAGAAGGCGCTTGAGCGATTGCGTATAATGGGTGCAGATGAAGAAGTAGTGGGGATATTAGAGGCGCTAAATCGTCTCGATGATTTCTATACGACTAGCAGTTGCTCTGGACGGGTCGCTTTGATTTGCATTCCGGAGATAGGAGCGAAGAGGGATGCGGAGTTTATAGGTAAGTGGCATCGTGCGGTAACGAAGGAAGAAGTATCAGAAGCGATAAAGGCGCCAGAAAAAGGGGAACTATGGCTAATATCGCAGTCGCCGATATTGCACGTCTCATGCAGAGGTTTAGAGAAGGCGAAGGCATTGTTAAGGGTAGCGATCGAATCCGGCTTTAAATACAGCGGTATAAAATCGATTTCGAAAGATAATGGGAAAATAATGGTGGAGATAATGAGCACGGAGAGGATGGATGTCCCGCTGGGTAAAGATGACGTGTTTTTCTGCAGCGAATCATACATGGATTATATCGTATCAAAAGCGAATTTCATGCTCACTAGAGGTAAAGTGAAGTTGAAACGGCTTTATTATGGGTTGCAGGAGCTAGAATAAAACATTTTTTCGTGGTATAATAAACTGTAACTTCTACCTACATACTTGATTTATGACGCAGCTTTACAAGCTCATATAACTCTTTCTGAACCACCGCATCCTGATATTTCTCATCGTCACGTAGATATTCTGTAATGACCTCGTATTCGATCTCAGATAGCGCGGTTTTTAGCCATTTTACGCCCTTTGATTTAAAGGGTATGAGGGAATGGAAGGAAATACCATATCGACTCGCCACATCCGCAGCCCCTTGCTCGCGGTCTAACAAAACAACCACATCGTTACATTCGACTTTTAAACCCCTCTTCTTCGTTTCGTAGTTTATCTGCTCAATAGCAACGAGTTTGGAATCGAACTTTGTCGCCAGATCATCAATAACTGCTATCAGATCGCCATTTTCTAACTCACCCTCTACCAATGTATGTTCACCATAACGGTGAATGTTTTTTTTGAATTCGTCTAAGGACCTAGCGCCTATCTTTCTGGTCCATAGCGCGGGTAAATCACCCTCCAGGGTGCAGGCAATAGGTATCCCGGTCATTGCTACGCCCACCACTTTATTTACCGCTTTACATTCCTCTTTGATTATTTCCCCGAGTGCATAACCCACCCTTCGTAAGAGTTTGGGATAAGAAGCGAGAGGTCTTAATTGTATGTAGAATGGGCTCCATAAGCCAGAAATGAGCGTCCAACCATTCGGATTATCACGATACCAGGTTTTAATTAGCCCCTTCTCGTAAAGCAAGCGAGTTATTTCTTTTCCTAGCTCCTCTTTCGTCTCTTGCCATATCATTATTAGAGAATCTCTATGAGCTGGATTTCAAAAGTAAGGCTTTTACCGGCCAACGGATGGTTGGCATCTAATGTCACGCGCGATTCCGTGACCTCAATCACAGTGGCAGCAACTATTTCGCCATTGGGTTGACGCCCCTCTAACGGCTGTCCGATCTCAGGTTTCAAGCCAGCCGGGAGTTGTTTTCTCTCTACTACCTGTACCAAATCATCACGATGTGGGCCGTACGCTTTATCCACAGGGATATTGACCGTTTTCGTTTCGCCCGAATTCATTCCTATTACCGCCTCCTCAAAGCCTAGGATCACCTGTCTTTCGCCTATTCCGAATTCTAGTGGTTCATCGTCAATGGATGTATCAAACACCATACCATCGCCAAACTTGCCCGTGTAGTGAACCTTAACTGCATCACCGATTTTCGCCTGTGCCATTCTTCCTTTTCTCCTTTCGTTATTTAATAGATATGTAGCTATTACCGTTTTTTTGAGTATAAAAGCTTTTCGATTTTTGTGCCTTAATATCCTCGCTATACTAATATAATACCTGAGCTATAACATATATGAATCGGTACAACCTAAGAATGAGCAATCGGAAATGATGGGCGAGTATATGGACAAAACGGATACAAACCATCGCAAAATCTGCGATGTGGACATGGTCAAGTTAGCGGAGAAATATGGCACACCGCTATATGTCTTGTTTGAAGAGCTAATTGAGGGTAATTATAAACAGTATCAAACTGCACTTGAAGAGGTATATGAAAACCACCTCATTTGCTATGCGGTAAAGGCTAATACCACCTTTGCAATTCTCAAACTCTTGTGTGAGCTTGGTGCAGGTGCAGATGTGGCATCGGAACATGAATTGCAATTTACGCTTGATTCAGGCATACAACCGGCGAAGATAAGAGCAAATGGTAACTGTAAGAGCGAACAATATCTGGAAGAATGCATAAGAAGGGAATATTAATCAACGTGGATCCGGAAGAAGAGTTAGACGTAATAAATGCGATTGCACGAGAATTAGGACTGGAAGCAAAGATAAATTTACGGCTTGCTGGCTTCCCGCTCAAGCATATAACGTCTCCTGCAATAACAACGTCCAGCGAATGGAGCAAGTTTGGTATACCGGTTCAGCGAGCAAAAGAGGTCATCCAAAAGGTTCTACGTTTTGAATATTTAATCCCCAATGGCTTGATGGTTCATCTTGGATCTCAAATCACAGATATAGGTGCATACCATCTGGTACTTGAAGAGCTAATAAAATTAGCGGCGGATGCCGATAAAATCGGCTTTGACGTTAAGGAACTCAATCTAGGCGGTGGTTGTGGCATCTCATATCTCGATAAAGCGGAATGGAATGCGATAAAGCGTAAAATTAGCGATACAAGCGATACTACATGGGCTAATGAGTTGATTGGGTATAATTGCAATAATGAATGGATTAGTGAAGAGCTCTATTGCTCGTTCACACCGGATACATTTATACAAAAATTGTTTAATGGAACTTATACCGCAAACAGAACATTTAAGGAGCGTTTGGAAGAGCTAGGACTTCCAAAAATTGTTGTTGAGCCGGGAAGAAGTCTTGTCGGTAATGCACAAGTGACGTTAGTAAGAGTATGTCATGTAGGAACAACGCCAAGTGGGCAGAACCTAGTTCATGTAGATGCGGGCGTTAATCATCATTCGCAGAACATTGTTGTTCCAGAACAACTACATAGGATGGAGATTGCGAACCGTATTGACTCAGAAGCGAATTTTGAAACGTTTATTGCCGGTAATTTGTGTTATACCGGCGATCTTCTTTGCAGAATAAAGAATACGTTGAACGGTAAGCCAAAAAGAGGAGATTATATAACCATTTATGATACCGGTGCCTATTCAGATTTCTTTGCTTCTAATACCAATTCATTTCCGAGACCTGCTAAAGTAATGGTCACCAAAACTGGAAAGGATAGACAGGTAGTAAAACGAGAAAGTCCGTTTGGCGTATTCCATAGAGATGTGGATTGGAAAAAGCTAAAATGAATAGTTATAAAGGGTGCTGCTCTTTTTTCACTCCGGATGTATAGTATAGACAATAACTCGTAGCCAAAGCATAAACAGTTTACAATACTTCTTCGTCCTCCATTCGCCACATCGGATAAACGATACACAATATTTTCAAATTATAATTCCCGGTATTTTGAATATACTGTTTTGAATTAGATGGAATATAAATAGCTTGACCCGAATGAACTTCCGCAGATTCATCATTAATGTACATCATACCTTCACCCTCCAGGATATAATATACCTCGGCCGATGTTTTTAACCTATGTGGCAGTGTGGTTACTCCTGGCTTCACAATTGCATGGGCAATACTACACCGAATCTCTAAGGCTCCCTCTTCTTTCGCAGGATGCAAAAGTTCGCATAGGATTGTATTATCTATCGCTTTGAAATATTCGCCGTTTTGTATATCTTTTATAAGCATAAGTCAACACCCCCCATATTATTTCTCCGCCTCTTCCAGTTCCCCTTTTCTGATTATTGTCAAATCCAAACTGTTAAACGCCTCTGTGTTAGGCAGGATATTGTGCAGTTCCGAAGTATCCGCTACCTGGTTTTGGTGGGCATAGTATCGGGGCAAATAACCTGCGAATATGCCTGCGATTACAACATACAGCTTCGTTTTTCTTCTGTCCATGCGCCCTCGCCTAACCTTTACTTCATAAATAAAAATTTGATATTCATTCAAAGTTAAAAACATGCATGCACCTGTAGGTACATATATTCATATTGCGCCATCCAGTAGAGTCATACCTCTTTTTGAATACACATCAATATCCAATGGGATTTCTATCCCACCGTCGATGATTTCCTCTCTTATCTCTCGTATTTCCTCTTTCTTTTCGTCTGTGACAATAGGCAGAGCATTATCGAGGCTGAGCCCGACACCGCCTTCTTTCAAGCCCCACGTGTGGATCCCACCCTCAAAATCGCCGTCCACTACATCTTTAATAACATCAAATACCGCTACATCTGTGCTCTTCAGCGTGCTCACCAGTACGTTATCCGGTGCGAGATTTCTCTTGTCGGTATCAGCACAAATAGCATATAAATCTCGCTCTTCCGCCGCTTCTATAACGCCCACACCACTTGCACCAGCAGCACCGAAAACAACTTCCACGCCGTTATCATAAAGCTCTAATGCCAACTCTTTACCTCGTTCTGGGTTATTCCATGAACCAACGTAAGAGACTATGATTTCGCAATCAGGATTTATATATCTCGCACCGGCATAATAACCGGCTAAAAATCGGGTTATAACAGGAATGTCCATACCGCCGACAAAGCCTGTTTTGTTTGTTTCTGATACCATTGCAGCCAAAGCACCAGCCAAAAAGGAACTCTCCTCGTCCCTAAACAGAAGAGAAGCCACGTTTTCTCGCTCTGATACCGTGCCATCAACCAATACAAATTTTTGTTCCGCAAACTCTTTTGAGACGTCACAGAGTGCATCTGCCTGATTTGAGCCGGTGCAGATAATAATATCATATGCTCCCGCATATCCACGTTGTAATTCATCGAACTCTTGTATCGTCTTTGCAACAACATAATCCAGCTCAATCTTCAGTTCCTCTTCCGCTTTCTTAGCACCTGAAAGGCATACCTTGTTGAAACCGTCTAATCCACCGGTATCAAATACGATGGCCACATTAGCCTTTTCTCGCTCTTCCCACGTTGGCATGGGCCATATGAGTTCTTTTGTGGCAAGATTCCCGGGCCATACAGTGTAATAGTCCTGATCAATGACCTGACAGATAATACCTTTACCCAGGATATTCTGATGCGTCTTCGGATCAAATCTAATCCCATCCCAGGGCATTATGAGCACATCAGCCGGCATATTTGTATCCAGAAGCGCATTACGTATTGCTTCAGGATTCGATGAGCCTGCGCGATTAATAGATTCTGCTAAGACGAGCATCCCGGTGAAAGCGCGTGCTGAATTGCCGTCCATGTCAGTCCCGTAGCGCTCTTTGAACATTTGATTTACCGTACCTACGAGCGGTTTAGTCGCCGCCAAATCGCGGGACCATACTTCCCGGGTAAGGATGAAATTAGCATCTGCACCGAGGACATGTACGAATTCGGGATCATTAAATCCGCCGTTAGCTGCCATTATGGCGTCCGGGCAGAAATTCTGTGCCTTATAGGTCTGCATATAGAGTATGGCATCATTGATATAGGACGCCTGCATCACTACATCAGGCCGCGCATTTTTAAGCCTACGCACTTCACTGCGTACATCTGCGGTATCAGAAGCGTAAGAGATGCTTTCTACTACCCGATAGCCATATTCACGTGCATACTGCACCTCGTACTCTGCGATTTCTGTGCCCCAAATTGAATTTTCCGATACTATACCTAACGTCTCTACATCTATGCTCATGGCATTCCGGGCATCGTTAAGAAACACGTAAAAGTTCCGAACGAAAGTTTCCTCGTTTGGTGTCGTCCGGAAGAACCAGTTAAGCCCTTGCCGGGTAAGACTAGGTGCAGTCGCTTGATCCGTTAAAAACGGTATTCCATTATCTTCTGCGATCTGGCACACATCAGCGGCGACTGCGCTCTTATAACAGCCCAATAATGCGACCACAGCATCATCGTTGATTAGTCTCTCTGCCTCGGACTTACCTGTTGTTGGGTAACCCTGGCTATCGCCAAAGACGAGTTCGACCTTAGCACCATTGAGTGAATCAATGCCCTTTGATCTTGCCAGGGGGAGATCCAGGTCATACTCATTATTGATTATATCAGCAGCAAGCAGGATACCATTCTTAACATCGGCGCCAGTTGCAGCGAAAGAGCCAGAAAGGGGATATATTGCGCCGATTTTTACGCTTTCTTCGCCCTTTTCTATACAACCTGCCAACCCGGCAAGTGAAGAGATTATAATGGCGAGCAGTACCGCACAGATAATCCTTTTTGTCATCATTTTTTGACTATTATATTATATGTGGTCTACGTTTTATGCATATCTGTTTTAATATTTTTGATCTGCAGCCCGATTTGTTTAGATGAGCGATCTAAAAAGCCAATTTAGCCGCTCAGAGATTGGATTATTCTGCCCTGCTCGAATATTAAAATGAATTTTCGAGTGCTGGAATTATATGGGGCGGACTTGCTCAGAAATCACTTTTTTTAAAAAAAAAGAAAGCTTTTTATAGTTTAAAATCTAGAAAAGTATGAGGGAAGCTATAAAAAGCTTTTATAATAGACGGGGGTGAAAAAAAATAAATGAAAAAGAAAATGAAGGCGGGACTAGTAGTTGTAGTTGCAATCGCAGCAGTCATGATGCTTTCGAGTTACGCAGCTGCATTGAGTCAAGATGAAATAGCTGGTCTGATGCTAAATGCGTCAGAAGTAGATACATACAAGTTTGACATGGATATGAACATGGCAATGGAGATGTTAATGGGCAACGAAACGAATGCAACGGAACCAATGCTAATGGTAATGGAAAGCAATGGGAGTGGCGCAGTGGATAGCATAAACAAATCAATGATGATGGTGACGAGTATGTGTATGAACATGAGTGGGATTACGGATCTGAACACAAGCGAGGACACGAATGGAAACACGAGTGAAAACGTAAGTTTGGATATGCCAGAAACAATATGTATGGAAACCGAGATGTACATCATCAATAACACCATGTACATGAAGATGGACATGAGTGCCATACTGCCAAATCTATCACTATGGCTGAAGCAAGAACTGACAGAGGGAGATTGGGAATCAGAGGACCTATTGGGACAGCAAATGGAGCTACTGAATTGCTCGAACGTGACGCTCTTAGATGATGCGGAAGTGAACGGTGTAGATTGTTATGTGCTAAAAATCGTGCCAGACGAAAAGTGCTGGGAGATCCTGATGAATCAATCATCGATAATGGAACAATCAGAAATGGGCATGGAGATGCAAAACATATCCGATATTGTCAACCAGAGCCTAAGCAATATGACCCTAACAGAATGGATAGCAAAGGATACGATGTTCGTGATGAAGACAGAAGCGGCAATGGATATGACAATGAATCCAGATACGGAAGAGGAAGCTAACGTTGCGATGGACTATACGATGACATTCTACGATCATAACGTGCCAGTAACGATAGTGTTGCCACCAGAGGCTGAAAACGCTGTAGATATTAGTGACAATGCTCGGTATGCTACCGGGGATGAATGAAACCGATATTCTACCTGGCGGAAATGAAACCGAGACACAGCTTTGAATAGATCAACCCAAGACATAAGGCGGTAAAGAGGACTCTTTCCTCTTTTTTATATTTTTTATTTCGGTAGCTAGATTTGTTTAAATGGGCAATCTAAATAATCAATTTAACCGCTCAGAAATTGGATTATTCAGCCCTGCTTGAATATTAAAATGAAGCTTTGACTAGTGGAATTATACTGACACGACTTGCTCAGAAATCACTAAAAAATCTATGCGCATTTTATTGTTTGACGATTAGAAGAATATATAAAATTAAAGCTATAAAAGCTCTTCAATAGAAGGGTGTGAAAAAAATGAAAAAGAAAATGAATGTGGGACTAGTAGTAGTAGTTGTAATCGCAGCAGTCATGATGCTTTCGAGTTATGCGGGTGCATTGAGTCCCGAGGAAATAAGCGATATGGTGCTGAATAATTCGTCAGAAGTAGATTGCTACACGTTTGACATGAACATGACGATAGACGTGCTAACGGGCAATGAAACTAATGTAACAGAACTGGCAATAGAATGCAATGGAAGTGGTGAGATGGATTGTGTAAACGAATCACTGTGGATGGCAATGAATGTAAATGTGAACACAAGTGAAGATCTGGGGGAGGACACCAGCATGAACGCAATTTTGAGTATGCTGGGATTAATAGTGATGGACATGTACCACATCAATAACACGATGTACTCGAAGGTGGACCTGGGTATTCCATTTATGCCAGTATTGTGGATTAAGATGGAACTGCCTGTGGAGAATAATACATACAATAATACATACAATAATACATACAATAATACATACAATAATACATACAATGATACATACAATGAGTCCCACTGGGTATATAAGGACCAACTAGAACTGCAAAAGGAGCTACTAAATTGCGCGAACGTGACGCTTTTAGATGATGATGTAGTGAACGGTATAGATTGCTATGTGCTAAAACTCGAATTAGACTTCGAAAAGCTCTTGCTGCTCTTGATGAATCAAACAACAATGGGCGAAAAAGAGATAGCGATACCAGGCTCTGACAACCTAATGGAAAACAGCCAAGAGACGGAAAACGGAAACACCATCGATATGGTAAATATGACCCTGACGGAATGGATAGCAAAGGATACGAAGTTCGTGATGAAAGCTGAAGCGAGATTGGACATGACGACAAGTCCTGATACGGAAAAGGGAGCTACAATTGCGTTAGACGTTAAGATAAAATTCTACGATTATAACGTGCCTGTATCAATAGAGTTGCCAGCAGATGCAGATGGTGCTATTGATATTGACGAGATATTGGATATTGATTTTAACGCCATATTTGGTATTGATTTTGGCGATCTACTCGGTATGCCGCTCGGAATAAATTAAGCCAACCCATAGAGATATTGGAGGACTCTTTCCTCTTTTTTTACATTATATAACCCTTATAGTCTTACTAAGAATGTCAATTCAGCATATTTTATAATTTAATGGAAAGTTACGATTCCGGGAAAATACCCTCTAGAGAGGTGATAGAACATCAAATAAAAACTATGAAGGCGCGTTTTTGGACATAAACAACAGTTGTGTGACAACCCCCCTAATCAAGCGCCAGAATTGCCAATGTTTTCCGCTGGCCGTTCGACCGTTAGTGTTGGTCCGGGCGTAGAGGTTGTGGGTGTTGGTGTGGGTGTTGGTGTTGGTGTTGGTGTTGGTGTTGGTGTTAGCATCTCTACGTCGGTTTGTGCAGGAGGTCCCGATGCATCTTTTTCGACACATCCTGCAAACATCGCCACCGTTATGATTGTCATAATCGCTATCACACCAATTATAGTTTGCTTTTTCATTCACTTAGTTTTTTTTAGTTCATGAATTAAATATTGCAGACACGGATTAACGCAGACCAACGCAGAAGAAATCAAATCCGTGTAACTCTACATCATAAATAAATATGTGGAAGTTATACTTTATATACAATATTTATATCTAAAATACAACTAAAAAAAGTAACGATGAAAACAAAAACTGTTGTACTAGTATTAGTTCTATTCCTTTGTAGCGCTGTAACGGGTTCCGCGACTATCGTCAGCGATTATCCTGGATTAGAACCGTTGGTTGAGTTTGTTGGCGCAGATGAGATGTCAGTGCTGGATTTAGTAGGGTTCAAAGCTGCAGATAGAGCAATGAAGGAATTGTCCGTTAGCAAAGGCGACACGAACATCCTGGTACTGACAGACGCGGGCTATGTACCCGAAATAGGGGCTTATACAACGGAAAAAGCGCTCGATGGTCTGATGCAGACCAGTGGCGCTTCTCGAGGCAAGGGGAACTTGATAAATGTGCACAAACCCTATAATGCCCCGCTTTGGTTCGCCTTCTTCGACAAGGTAAGCAAAGACTGTGTCTATCTTGAAGCGAATAGCGAAGTTATTAAGACGTATCTGGATAGCGAGAAGATAGAACGAGAAGTGGCTTTAACTGATTTTATGAACCTCGAGGACGATTTTATCTTCATTCGCATTGCGAAAGAGAATATAGATGCAGATAAGCTGCTTAGCGATCCCGAGCCGTGGCAAGAGCAGATGGTTGCAAAGGTATTCGGAGGAAATGAATTCAGTATAATTACATTGTGTAATCTCTGGGCAAAAGGCTTGCCAAATGATTTCCTTAAATGCGCTGAGCTTCATGACCATATCTGTCCGGGACTGACAAGCGGCTATCTTATAGCGGAATACCTGAAAGAGGAACTCCCATCTTCTGATCCTAGGCGAGAATACACGATCATAGCAATTCCGCCCTGGTGCAAGGAAGACGCTTTAATAACAATTTTTGAAACAAACGTGGGACATAAGCGGATGTTTGTAAAGTGGCTAACGCGAGAGCAAATGCAGATGCTGCCGGAAGAGGCGAAAAACGTTGCTGACATAGTTATCAAGGAGGATCAGAAAACAGGCAAGCGAGAAGGGATAGTTTTGGCTTTTGACTGGGATAAGCTATTTGAAGTAAGTGGCACAAACGCAACGGATTTTAGAGACTTTGGAACCTATAAATGGTGGTGGGTGAGACTGAAACAGGATATGTGGATGATGGATTACCTGGACAGCCCGGAAACGTTCGTTTCTACACTGAAACGGTTTACCGTTGATAGTCCGGCGGAAATAGAAAAGCTTAAGAGCGCTGGCGTCAATCCGTTAGTCGAGCTAGGCATCATGCCAGGAAAAGCAGAAGTAGAAAAGACATCTGCAATCCCCGGACTTGGTGTGATTGCGGCTATAGTGATAGTAGGCGCTCTTATCTATGTAGCGAGAAGAAGAAAAGCTCGCTGATATTCTTGGCTTCTTTTCCGACTTCAATTTAATTGATTCCGTAGATGGGAAAAGCAGGGAGAAGATAAAGCCTCCTGGCTTGAGCGTTTTGAGAGTGCCATAAGAATGATTTTTTTTTGCATCTGTTTAGCGTAGCGCTTTTTTAACGATAATTTTGTAAAATCTTGCACCTTTTATAGTATTAATCTATATTAGATCTATAAATAGCAGACAGATAATTGACAAATAAAAACTGAAAGTAATATATATATCAAAAATAGGAATAAAAAGTGAGGCCCATAAATAAAAGATGTGTACACCAATGGCGGTGGCAGCAGAACCATGTTTGAGAAAGTAAAGAAGAGATATAGTTATCGGATACTGCAGATAGAAGTTAGTAGAGTTTGTAACCTTGACTGCCGAATCTGCATGAGAAAAAACCTCGAATCAACTACTGGGTTTATGTCCTTTGACAAGTTCAAGGAGATTATTGGCACTTATAATTTCAGAGAGGTTGCACTGCACGGCTGGGGCGAGCCGTTATTGAATAAGGATATTTTCCAGATGATAGAATATGCGAAAGAGCAGGGCCTAAAGACCAGTCTGACAACCAATGCGACCCTTGTTGGCGAGAACATCAGCAATATTCTTGATTCTGGTTTGGATGACATCGCTTTTGGCTATTACGACATGGACATATTGATGAAGAGCATAGCGAATGTAAAAGACCTGATAATCGAGAAGAGGAAGCGGGGTTCCCAACTGAAAGCGTATCTTGACATCACCATCCACAGGGACAACACCGAAGAAATCTTTGCTGTGATAAAGAAAGGGCATGAAATAGGTGTGGATGCCGCTATACTACATAGATTATTCAATATTTACAATGTGGATGAAGGATTTAAGAATCTATCAAAGAAGGAAGAGGAAGAACTGCTCAAGAGGATAAAACGAGTAGAGAAGGAATTGGATTTAAAAATATATTTGCCAAAGAAGCACACCTTGCCCTGCCGGATAGTGAAATATACAATTTTTGTCACTTTCGAAGGGCGTGTCACGCCTTGTTGCTTTTTACCGGAATCGTATATGGGGGATGACGTGGCAAATATCTTACGATCGAAGGAATACCTGAGTTTCCTTGCTGATATGAAGAATCATGAAGTATGCAGTAAATGCGTGTGGTGAAGCCTGATTTGTTGTGCATCTCTACTGATTTATTTATACATTAAAATGTATAGGTGAATGCCCGACACATATCGCCCACATATGTTATTACTATATTCTACTTTTGAAGTGGTTAACAGTCGAAAGTAAGAAAAAAATCGATATGTTTATATACTCCTTCAGTAATAGCACATATAATGGCAACATTAGTAACCTAGAAATGGGGTAATTGTATAAGAAATTAGGGGGTGATAGATAAAAAAATGATTACAAGAAAGACTGCAATAGGGATAACCCTAATAGTACTGATAGGTTTGACTTCCTGGGGTCTCGCTGGCGCGCTGGAGGAACAAAGCTACATTAACCAGGGCAAGGCCGAATATAACCGGGGTAATTACGACGCTGCCATATATCTTTTCAATAAGGCGATAGATTTGAACCCTGACTATGAGTACCTGTATAACGACCGTGGAATGTGCTATATGGCTCTAGGCGAGCTAGACACAGCAATTTCAGAGTTCTCTAAAGCGATCGAATTGAAATCCGATTGCGTAGAGGCATATTACAATCGCGGACTTGCTCACTTTAAGCAAGGTGGCTGGGGTAATGAAGGACCTTTCGATCTCGCAATTGCTGATTATGGCAAGGTAACAGAGCTAAAGCCTGATTACGCGGATGCATACTACAATCGAGGACTTGCGTACAACCAATTATACCACTATGCCAGCAAACCGTTCTCTGCAGAGATTAATGAGACATATCATAAGGCAATAGCAGATTTTGACAAGGTACTCGAATTGGACCCGACGTATGTGCTGGCATATGCAGGTAAAGGGAACGCATATTACAGAAACGGTGAGTTTGATAACGCAACCGCGGAGTTTGACAACGCTCTCGACTCATGGGCGCTAATACTAGAACAATCCGATGGCAAGGGCTTAGCAGGTGTATATGCAAGTAGAGCAAGGAACTACAAAGAAATGCTGGAGATAAACAAATCTATTTCTGACTACGAGCAAGCAATAGCATTAGACCCGAAACTTATGATTGCACTCAGTCATCAGGCATCCAATTATGATATGATAGGGGAATACGAGGAAGCAATTGAGACGTACGATGCGGAATTAGATATACTGGAGAACGATCCGGATTATAAAGACTACGAATGGGGCTACTACACATACAAGGGCAGAGGTGCCTGCTGCTATGAACTTGGCCGCTATGATGAAGCGATTGTGGATTTCCAGACGCTGATAGACGATTATGAGTCCCATTATGAACCCTTAGCATACCGATATCTCGGTATGATATACACAGAGAAAGGAGACGAAGATAAGGCGAAAGAGAACTACGATAAAGCAGTGGGATTATACAGCGGGCAAATAGAATCGACACCTGATAGTTACGGACTATATAACGATAGGGGTTTATGCTACCTTGGCCTTGGCGAGTACGATTCGGCAATCTCCGATTTTGAGAAGGTAATAGAACTAGAGCCCAATTATGTGGATCCACATAGTGGTGAAAATCTCTACATAGAGGCATACAAGAATTTGGGTATCGCGTATTCGGCAAGTGGGGACAAGGATAAGGCAAAAGAAGCTCTTGAAGAAGGGTTGAAACTTGCCAATGAGCAGGGATTGAAAGAAACAGCAACGGAGATAGAGAACCTATTGGGGGATCTTTAATTCAACATGTATAGACCGATGAAAAGGGAAAAAAATAGGAGGTGAAAAGAAAAAAAAATGTGCGCACCAGTAGCCGTGACCGCAGGAGGAGCACTTACTACCTGGGCTCCACTGCTACCCGGCTATCTAGCCGCTTTTGTGGCGTTAGTTAGCCTATTGGCGGTAAACTACCGGGGTAGTTTAAAGAAACTGATCTCAAAGGCGTAGCCTGCGGTATCTGCAGTAAAAGAACTATTTAGACATTAGAATATGAGGGGGTGACTTTAGTCATCCTCTTGCTTTCATTTTATTTATCTAGCACATATCCCTGACATATATTAATACTATATTCTACTTTTTATGTATTATTTAACTAAAAATAAGAAAAAACGAAAAGTTTTTATATGTCCTTAATAATAAAATTGTAGTGGTAACAACATTGGCAGATGAACTAGGTTAAGGGGCATAAAAAACGAGAACAAAAAGCAAATGAATAGCAAAACAGGGAGGGCTGCTATGATGCTTTTTGGTAGATACAAGGTAACGGCGAAAGAAGAAAGGGAGAAAACATGAAAATGGAAGAACTAAAAGGATTTTTTTTGTTAGCGTCAAGGATAGGCGCTGCACATTGGGTAAAAAATGAAATATTAGGAGGTGATAGCTAAAAAAATGATTACAAGAAAGACTGCAATAGGGCTAACCCTAATAGTACTTATAGGTTTTACTTCTTGGGGTCTCGCAGGTGCGTTGGAGGAACAAAAATATATTGACTTAGGGAAGGACGAGTATAACAAGGGTAATTACGACGCTGCTATATATCTTTTCAATAAGGCGATAGAGTTAAACCCTGACTATGAATACCTGTATAACGACCGTGGATTGTGCTATCTAGCGTTAGGAGACATGGATCTGGCAATTACTGAGTTCGATAAAGCTATTGAGTTAAATTCTGATTGCGTAGAGGCATATTACAATCGAGGACTTGCCTATTTTGGACAGGGAGGCTATAAGGATACCGCACCATTTAAAAACGCAATTTCGGACTTCACAAAAACGATAGAATTGGAACCTGATAACGTAGATGCATACTACAACCGAGGACTTACTTACAACCAGTATTACAATAGTGGCAAAAATTATGATGAAGAGGACACAACAGACTATTATACAATAGCAGTTGCAGATTTTGACAAAGTACTTGAATTAGACCCAACGTATGTACTCGCATATGCAGGAAAAGGAAACGCAGCTTACAGAAATAAGGAATACAATAAATCAGAAGAATACTTTGTTAAAGCACTTGAATCAGAAAGTGAGATACTAGAGGAATCCGGTGGGATAGGTTTAGCAGGTGTATATGCAAGTAAAGCAAGAAATCTTAAAGCTATGATGAACTACAACGCATCAATCGCGGATTATGAAGAAACAATAAGCTACGACCCAACACTTATGACTGCACTCTTACATCAACTATCCAATTACGAATATGTTGGTGAATACGAGAAAGCCATTGAATGGTGCGATATGGCAGAGGAAGTGATGAAAAACGATCCCCGCGAATATGAGAACTATTCCTATGGGTTCTATCCAAGCTACTACAAGGGAAAGCTTTATTGTATACTCGAACAATACGATAAAGCACTCGAGATGTATGATATAGCTGATGCGCTATGTTCCGAGCAACATCATTCTAAACCCAGCATATACGCCGGTAAAGGCGATATTTACTCGGCACTCGGAGAATACGACAAAGCGATAGAGAATTACAACAAGACAATAGAATTGGCGGGAGACAAGGGTACTTCTGCTGCGGATGCATATAAAGGTCTCGGCATTGCATATAAGGAACTCGGAGAAAACGATAAGGCTAAGGCTGCATTAGAGAATGCAATATCGCTGTATGAGGAATATGGTGTGGATGGACACGGAAAGCAAGAGAATATAGACGAGTGCCAGAAACTGTTGGATGAACTGTGATTCTGCTAACTAAGTTGTTACCTCAATATTTAGAGAATGGGATAGAAATAGGAGGTGAAAAGGAAAAAAATGTGCGCACCAGTAGCCGTAACCGCAGGAGGAGCACTTACCACATGGGCACCAATGCTACCCGGCTATATAGCAGCCTTTGTGGCGTTAGTGGGTCTATTAGCGGTAAACTACAGGGGCAGTTTGAAGAAACTGATCACAAAGGCGTAGCCTGCGGTCGCTAACGGCAGTAAAAGAACTATTTAGAGATTAGAATATGGAGGGGTGGCCACAGTCACCTTCTCACTTTTATTTTATTTATCTGGCACATGCTCATTATATGTATTAATACTATATTCTACTTTTTAGCTCTTATTTAACCAAAAGTAAGAAAAAAATCGAAAAGCTTTTATATATCCTCAATAATAAAATTGTAGAAGTAACAACTTTGGCGGATGAACTAGGATAAGGAGCATAAAAAACGAGAATAAAAAGCGAATGAGTAGCAAAACAGGGACGCTGCCACGATGCTTTTTGGATGGTGCAATACAAGGCAAAGGCGAAAGAAGAAAGGGAGGAAACATGAAAATGGAAGAACGAAAAGGGATTTTTTTGATGGCGTCAAGGATAGGCGCCACATATGAGGTAACTAAAAAATTAGGAGGTGATAGCTAAAAAAATGATTACAAGAAAGACTGCAATAGGGATAACCCTAATAGTACTTATAGGCTTGACGTCCTGGGGTCTCGCAGGCGCGCTGGAGGAACAACAATACATTGACCAGGGGAAGGCCGAGTATAACAGGGGCAATTACGACGCTGCTATATATCTTTTCAATAAGGCGGTAGATTTAGACCCTGACCATGAATACCTGTATAACGACCTCGGATTGTGTTATGTGGCGTTAGGAGACATGGATCTGGCAATTCCTGAGTTCGATAAAGCTATTGAGTTAAACTCTGATTGTGTAGAGGCATACTACAATCGAGGACTTGCTTACTTTGGACAAGGAAGAAGAGCAGGCAATCTACCAAATGCGATTTTGGACTTCACGAAAGCGATAGAATTGGAACCTGATAATGTAGATGCATACTACAACAGAGGGATTACTTACAACAATCATTACAATAGTGGCAGAAATTACGATAAAGAGGACACAACCAACTATTATACAAAAGCAGTTGCAGATTTTGACAAAGTACTTGAGTTAGACCCAACGTATGTACTTGCGTATGCAGGAAAAGGAAATGCAGGTTACAGGAATGAGGAATACGATACAGCAGAAGAAAACTTTGCTAAAGCACTTGAATCAGAAAGCGCGATACTAGAGGAATCCGGTGGCAAAGGTTTAGCGGGTGTATATGCAAGTCGGGCAAGAAATCTTAAAGCTATGGCAGACTACAACGGATCAATTGCAGATTATAATACTGCAATAGCGTTAGACCCGGAACTTAGTATTGCGATCAGTCATCAAGCGAGCAACTATAAAATAGTGGAAGATTGGGATAAAGCAATTGATATGTATGACCTGATGATTGAATTGAAGAAGAACGATCCGACATATAAGTATATGTACAGCAAATACTATGGCAAAGGCGATTGTTACTGCCAACTCGGTCAGTATGACAAGGCAATGGAGATGTACGATGACGCATGTGCGGAATGCGAAAAGAATCGTCCTGGTAGCATGTACAGTGTGTATGAGGCTAGAGGGGGTTGTCATTGCGAGTTTGGAGAATACGACAAAGCGCAGGAGATGTATAACAAAGCAGTTGATGAATACGCCGAGAATCGTCCGGACCGCTTGTACAGATTATATGTCAAACTAGGGGATCTACAGTTAGAACTCGAAGACTACGATGAAGCGATTGTGAATTACAACAAAGCAATAGAACTAGCGGAAACCGAAGATATATACGTGGCAGATGCACATAAAGGTCTCGGCATCGCATATAAGGAACTCGGAGAAACAGAGAAGGCTAAGGCTGCATTAGAGACTGCAATATCGCTGTATGATGAATATGGTGTGGATGGACACGGGAAGAAAGAGAGCATAGAGGAGTGTCAGAAACTGATAGCTGAACTGTGATTCTGCTAACTAAGTTGTTACCTCAATATTTAGAGAATGGGATAGAAATAGGAGGTGAAAAGAAAAAAAAATGTGCGCACCAGTAGCCGTAACCGCA
The DNA here is from genome assembly GCA_003336485.1 of Candidatus Methanophagales archaeon. Classification (GTDB taxonomy): domain Archaea; phylum Halobacteriota; class Syntropharchaeia; order Alkanophagales; family Methanospirareceae; genus Methanophaga. The sequence continues at coordinate 1,433 of QENH01000170.1, read as the reverse complement.
GGAGGAGCACTTACCACATGGGCTCCAATGTTACCCGGCTATCTAGCCGCTTTTGTGGCGTTAGTGGGCCTATTAGCGGTAAACTACCGGGGCAGTTTGAAGAAACTGATCACAAAGGCGTAGCTTGCGGTCGCTAGCGGCAGTAAGAGGACTATTTAGGCATTAGAATATGAGGAGGTGGCCTCGGTCATCCTCCTCGCTTTCATTTTTATTTATGTGGTTTAAATCAATTCAATGTAATACCATACTTGAAGAAACCTCGAATCAAATATCGGTTTTATCTTCATTGACAAGTTCAAGATAATTCTCGAACATATGCCCCCCACACATGTTAATACTATGTATCATATTTAAAGATTTTAATCGCATAAAGTAAGAAAAAATAGAAAAGTTTTTATATATCTTCGATAATAAAATCATGCAGGTGGCAACATTAATGGACAAAAAAAGAAGAAAGATATGAAAATTGAGGACAAAAAGCAAGAAAATAGCGAAGAAGGAAGGGCTGTTAAGCCCTTTTGGCCAGGACTGCACTAAACGTGAAAAAAAAGGAGGTATGAAATAGAAATGGAAGAGCTAAAAGGAAAATCCGGGAATGCGTCAAGGGTAGGCGTTGCACATTTGGTAAAAAATGAAAAATTAGGAGGTGATAGATAAAAATGAAAATTACGAGAAAGACAGCAATAGGAGTAACTCTAATCGTACTGTTAGGCTTGTCTTCTTGGGGTCTCGCAGGCGCGTTGGAGGAACAAAAATACATTGACTTAGGGAAGGACGAATATAACAAGGGTAATTACGACGCTGCACTATATCTTTTCAATAAGGCGATAGCGTTAAACCCAGACAATTCTCGCCTATACAACGATCGTGGATTGTGCTATGTAGTGCTAGGAGACATAGATAACGCAATTTCCGATTTCTCTAAAGCCATTGAATTAGACACTGATTTCGTAGAGGCATATTACAATCGAGGACTTGCTTATTTCGGAGGGGGCAAGTGGAAGCGTGCCCTAGACAACGAGGAGGGTGACAAAGCGATTGCGGATTTCACCAAGGTAATAGAGTTAGACCCAGAGTATGCAGAAGCGTACAACAACAGGGGGCTTGTCTACTCTGAGTACATTCACTATTACTACAAGCCCTTTGACTCCGAGATTATCGATAATTATAACAATGCACTAGCGGATTTTGACAAGGTACTTGAATTAGATCCAACATATGCGCTGGCACATGCGGGTAAAGGGAACCTTTACTATAGATATGGCGACTTTGATAACGGAACCGCAGAATTTAATAAAGCACTAGAATCCGAAGAACTGATCATACAGGAAGTGAGCCTTAAAGGTTTAGCTGCGGTATACTACAGCAGAGGAAGAAACTATGCAGGGGGCCATCACATGGTGTACGAAGATTTGAGAGGGACATTAGATTAC
>QENH01000171.1 GCA_003336485.1 Candidatus Methanophagales archaeon | reverse complement strand
TAATTGCTCTCAGTATGGACAAGGGGACTGGCTAGGCTGCCCATAAGCTGCCGAAATAGGCTATAAGTACCAAAAAGACAAAAGAAAAAACCCAATTTTTTTTTATTTTTTTTATTATTCTGGCCTGTCGGCCATTTATCCGCCAGGATCTCAAACGGGATACTTTTTTTGCACTGTTCGTGAAAATATAATAATTGAATTGTAAGGACAATACCTGCCAGAGGAGAAAGCGTACGCTCAACCAAGTATCTCAAAGGTTGCTGCATCTTCTAACGCCATTTCACGCCCATCACGGTCCGCTGCAATCACCGCCACATGATATATCCCCGGCTCGGTAAAGTAATGATAATGACAGTATCTTCCGTCTTTATTAGGATCATGCAGCCGGATTTGCTCAACCACAGACCCATCTCGCGTAAATACGGCAATTACACCGCCGTTCGCCACACCCGAGATAGCGGACACATCAGCACAGACAGCTATTTGCGTGCTTCTCGATGCTTTTGCCGGACTTACAGAGACATTTGAGATACTAATTGGCTGTATGTATATCCCGATAAAGGGGAAGTTATCGCTGCTATTTTCGTCAATGATATAGGGTATATCTCCGACACCATCACTTCCAAGCTCATTTTGTTCGTGCCCCGAATAAATATCAGGGTTCGGATAATCGCTCCAGTAATTACCGCCAGAGGGATAGCCGTTATCCCATATGTTCGACCCACCATCGTAGGCGTTCTTTCTGTTATTTAAGTGGTTATGATAAATCCTATTCCCAACGCCTTCTCGTATATAAATACCATATTTATCTTCGCTCCCGGTCACAGTATTATTTATTATCTCATTCTCGTCTCCTGATACCTCGATCCCACTCAACAGATGTGAAGTAACCGTATTGTTAGCTATGATATTACCATTTGAAGTAGACGGAGTAGAACCGATCCACAGCCCTCTAAGGCGATTAGACTCCACGATATTATCAGATATGAGATTGTTATGCGTGGAAAGAAGATTAATACCGGAATTTGAATTGTTGAATATTACATTCTTTGTGATGACATTATTGTTTGATCGAGTAAATATATAGATTCCGTGCCCGTAGACACTACCGGACAATGTATTTTCTGTTATTGTATTGTTACAGGAATCAGTGAAGAGGTTGATCTGATAATCCCTATTTAGGTCGCATCTGTTCCCCCGTATTACGTTATTACAGGCCTGAAAAAGCGCAATGCCATAGGCCGAATTATAAAGTACCGTGTTATTCGCGATTATGCAATTTGAGGACGATGTGAGCCCAATACCATGTCCTTCATGTATGACAGTATTCGGAGATCCTGTTCCTCTGTTGTTGAAGACCGTGTTATTGGAGATTACACAGAAGGTAGAGTCTTCGAGCCAGATACCTCGCTCGCCATTTTGAACAACAAATCCGCTTATTTTTACGTCCTTTGCATTTATGTACAGGCACACATCATACCCATCACCTTCTATTATAGCATCCTCACCTATGAGCGTTAGGTTGGAAGTAAATATTACGGGCCGTTCACGATATGTCCCGGCATGCACACAAATTATATCGCCAGGACGCGCATGATTTAGCCCGCTTTGTATTGTGGAATAATCCGCGGGAATGTCTATTCGCTCCGCAGATGCCATTCCTGAAAGTAGCAATACCAGGACGGTAAATGCAAAACCGATAGCTATGCCTAGCCGCTTTTTGCTTTCACAACTCATAATACCGGATATTTACAAATAATCATAGTTCCATCTCTTCTTTTGTGTAGATGACAAATTTATCATTATCATAAAATAAGGGGAAATATTGTAGATTATGGTTGGTGCACCGCATCTTTATAATCCCAAGATGACGTTCTAATATATCCCGTTCTCTCTTGATGTCCAGGTGTATTATCGCATCAGCAAGAAACTCCTCCACACCATATTTACCATATTTCGTATCTCCCGGATACATTTCTGAGATCAAAAAACTTGTTAGTCCCGTTTCTCTTAGCCCTTCGAAGAAGAGATGTGCCTCTCTACGAGGGTTCTTAACGGTAGTTAAAGAATATAACGCATTAAGTGGATCTATTACTATCAAATCATAGTTCTCCCGCTTTAAGAGGTCGTCCAGATAATATTTGACTTTTTTCATCGAATTCAGCTCAAATTTCATGTCTAGCCCGGTCGCAGTATCTATCATTTTATGGTTCACAATAGTCAATTTATCGCTCTCTTCTACCATCCCCAGCGTTTTCATCTGCTGCTTCAAACTCGGTACCGCCTGTTCTAACGTTATATATAGGCCCTTTTTGTCACCTACCACTGCGTTATTATATAAAATGCTGTATGCGAAAGAACTTTTCATACAGCCCGCAACACCAGAAATCAACGAGATTGACCCTTTTGGTATGCCGCCCTCCAATTGCTCATCCAACCGTTCTATATATGTCTTTATCCTTTCCATTTTCTAATTACTATTTAACATAACCGCTTTGTATAAATAAAAAAATATAGAAAAGTTTTTATAACGATAATAATACCTATATACAGCAACATTGTTTACTTTCAGCAAGAATGCCGAAAAATAGAAGGATGCCCATATAAAGAGAGAAGCGAGGAGAAGATGGAAAAAGCCAAGATATTAATAGTTGAAGATGAAGCTATTATCGCTAAGGATATTCAAAATAGCCTGAATGGTTTTGGATATGCTCCTGCTATTATATCTTCAGGAGAGAAGGCCATTAAAATGGCTGATGAGATAATGCCAGACTTGGTACTGATGGACATCATCTTAAAGGGTATTGATGGCATAAAAGCTGCTGGGCATATCCACGATCGTTTTAATATTCCCATTATATATTTCTCTGCGTATATGGATGAAGAAAGGCTGCAAAAGACAAAGGGTACAGAGCCATTTGGTTATATCTTTAAACCATATGAGGATAATGAGTTACGCCCCTCAATTGAGATGGCGCTTCAAAGAGATAAGCGGGAGAAAGCGCTGCGGGAGAGCGAAGAGTTTTGTTCCTGCCTTCTGAATAATTCACCCAATCCTATGTTAGTTATCAATCTTGACACATCAGTAAAATATGTAAATCCTGCACTGGAAAGGCTAACCGGCTTCTCTTCTGCCGAACTTATTGGCTGTAAGGCACCATACCCCTGGTGGACGGAAGAAACAGTGCAGAAAACGCATAATGACCTGGAGAAAGCTATGCGCGAGGGAGCACAGAAGTTGGATGAGCTATTCCAAAAGAAAGATGGGACGCGATTCTGGGTTGAGATAACATCTGCTCCAATAATGAGCGATGGTGAGTTCAAGTATTACTTGGCAAACTGGATGAACATAACCGAGCGCAAGAAGAGAGAAGAGGAATCAGAAGCACATCGCGAACACATTAAATTAATAAATAAAATCCTGAGGCATGACCTAATAAACGATTTAAATGTTATCAATAGCGCATTGAGGCTATATGGAAGATCAAAGAAGGAAGAACTTCTGGAAGAAGCATCTGCACATGTCAATAAGAGTGTCGAATTAATAAACCGAATGAGAGAACTGGATCTTTTTATCTCTTCGCACCGCGGCTTAAAACTATATCCCGTTACCGATGTTTTAAATGAGGTTATAGAAAGTTATCCTGCCATCGCATTTAACATAGAAGGTGAAGGTCAGGTTCTGGCAGATGAATCCTTGAATTCTGTCATAGATAACATAATAAGCAATGCAGTAGTTCATGGGAAGACCGATAAAATTGATATAAAGATAGGCGAGAGGGGCGAGTATTGTGAAATAAAGATTGCCGATTACGGCGTTGGGATTCCGGAAGAAATAAAAGCGAAGATATTTGAAGAACGTTTCGCATATGGAGAAACAGGAGGGACCGGTTTTGGATTACATATAGTCAAGAAAGCAATGGAAACCTATGGCGGGCATGTGCGTGTTGAAGAGAACACACCAAGAGGGGCGGTTTTTGTTTTGATATTAAGGAAGTTGCGTTGAAATATCATCACTACCTGCTGCACCGATCGTTGCATCTCTAGCCATTGATACAATCTGGTCCTGCGTCTTAGCAAAGCTGACAAGATTATAGGTGGTAACAAAAACCAGCGCAAAATTATTAGGCGTAACCTCGCCCGGAAGTCCATTATAAATACCATCTCTCCCTGGACTGAGCACAGCTATAATCTATGAGCCTGTATCTGCGTTTTCATCAACATCGATCTTCTTCTCAAATGTACGATCTAAAGTGGATACAGGCACAGTCTTCCCAAAGATGTTTTTTGCATAATTTGTACTAATTTTACCGCTGTCTATTGCCCTTCCAGCACTACCTTTTGGACCAACAGTAAAGATATTCACTCTATCTTTTACGCTATGGTTGAAGTTATCGTCCCTACACTCAGCACCTCCAATCGGCACCATCGCTACCATTACAGAAGCCAACATAAAGGCAGCCATTGTAATGCCTAGTACCACTTTCTGCCACCATGTTTTACTTTTTTCCTTCTTGGCTTTCGTTTTTTATTCTTGCTCTTCCATTTATGTTTTAGTCTTTTCGATGAAAACTTACCGTGTAGCGCAGGGTTATTGACAAAAGGGTTTAAAGGAATAATAAAGATCAATTAATAGGAGGAAAATATGAGCATTGTTTCAATCGTTGAGGGAGAAAAACCAGAAAATATGGTCTCCGAAGCAATAGATCTTTTAGGTGGTATTGATAAGTTTATAAAATCAGGAGATGTTGTTTTCATTAAGCCAAATGTTTGTGGTGGTGTTGTTGGCAAAAGAGGTTCATATACGAGTCCGGAAGTTATTGCTGCATTAATAGAGTTGATAAAGAAAAAATCAAGCCGGATTATCGTTGGAGAGGCGGATTCTGAGATGTATGATGCGGATATGATGTTTAGCGAGACGGGAATACGTAAAGCTGCTGAAGATAGCGGTGCTGAAGTAGTGAACCTTAGCAAAGGCGAAATGGTAAAAAAAGTGGTTACAGATGCAGATATGCTAAAAGAATTTGAAATATCGAAAGTAGTTGCGGAAGCAGATAAAATTATCAGTGTTCCGGTGGCTAAAGCACACAGCATCACAGATCTGACATTAAGTTTAAAATGTATGTTTGGGATTCTACCGGAGAGGCATAAGGCGAGATATCATAAGTTAGGGATAAATACGGTGATAGCTGATCTTGTTAAGGCTTATCCCCCTCACCTTTCTGTTGTTGATGCGACTGTCTGCATGGAAGGCAAAGGTCCGTTTAAGGGCAATCCCATCGCGCTTAACTTAATTATATGTGGTGATAACGCCGTTGCTGCGGACAGCGTCACAGCATCTATACTTGGCTATAAACCCGCTAAGATAAAACATCTTGAACTCGCAGCTAAAAGCGGACTCGGACCGTTAAATTTGGATGAAATCGATATTGAGGGTGAAAAAGAGACCAAAAGGGAATTCAAAAAAGCACCGGTGGGAATCTGCTTTAGCGGTAAAATCGCCAATATTTTCAGGTCTTTGATTCCAGAAAAGGGGTTGAGCAATTTTTTCCATAATTATTATGTATCGGCTGTGAATGAATGGCGGAAAAAGAATGAATAAAAGTTATATCATAATGGAGAAGAAACTTGAGAACGAAATGTGATGTGTTGGTGGTAGGAGCAGGACCTGCAGGTAGTAGTGCAGCTTTTTTTTCTAAATTTTTAGATGAGGATGATAAACGTGAAGTCTGTCTCATAGAGCGATTAGATAATCAAAAATATTTGAATTATCATGAGATGTGTGGAGAAGGAGTAAGTGATGACTTATTCAGCGATATTTCCCATATTAAACCCTCCTGTATCATAGAGAAGATTAGAAAGGTACGTGAATATTGGCCCGGAGACATAGAGATAAAGACCACGATGAATGGATATATTATCGATAGACCGCTATTCTTGAAAGGTATTGTTGATCAATACGTTAAGTTAGGTGGGAAATACATTCAGAATTCCTTCGTTGATTTTATAGAAAAAGAAGGAGAGATTAAAGTAAAGTTGAGCGATGGAGAATTCGTGAAGACGAAATATCTCATCGCCGCTGATGGTGCTAATTCTTTAATTCGTAAAAAACTTGGAATAAAAGGGCGGGTTAAACCATTTATCCAAAATGTAGTGGATAAAGAAACCAAGCATGATACCCTGATTTTTGAGTATGACGAGAAATGGAAAGGTGATTATAAGTGGGAATTCCCTCATGGTGAAACGACAAAAGTTGGTTTCCCTTTTCTTAAGCATAGCGACAGCGAAAAGATTGAGGGAACTATTTTAGCAACGCACACGAGGATGGTTGGGTTTGGCGGTTTAGAAATATATAAGGCTTATGATTTATCTAATAGGGTAGGATGGAAATATGGTAATCAAATGTGATGTCTTGGTGGTGGGTGCGGGACCTGCAGGATTAGGGGCAGCAATCACCAGTTCAAAAAGGGGATTAAAGACCATTTTGATAGAAAAAAGCTCTGAAATAGGATATCCGGTAAAATCTTCGGCTTTTACCTGGAAAGAAGTGGTAGAGAACTGGGATCTTCCCAATAGAGTAATATCTCAATGGATAGATTCGTTTTATATTTGTTCCGTTCACTCGGATAGAGAAATAGAAATAGATTTTGGAAGCAATATAGGTGGCACATTAAATTTTCATAATTTTCTACAAGAACTTGCATTTCAAGCAATTAGACATGGCACAAAAATTATCCTCTCAGAACGTGTTTCTGAACCAATAATGGATGGCGATTTTGTTTGTGGCGTTAAAACAGAGAAGAAGAACGAAATAAAATCTAAAATAGTAATTGATTGTTCCGGGCCATCAGCAATAATAGCAAAAAAGGTGGGTTTAATACCCATTAAGCGAGAGGCAGAGCTTGGTATCGGGTTTGAATATGAAATGCTCAATTATAAGGAGAGGAACTCAAATGCCATAGAGTTCTATGTTGGAAAAGAGGAGATAGTCCCGGTAGGCTATGCATGGGTATTTCCAACTGGTAAAGATCGGGCACGGGTTGGCGTATCAACTGTTTTGAATACCGCTGAAAAAATCGAAAAAAAGAGTATAATGTATTATGAAACTCGTTTTTTAGGTAAAGAATCTCCGATTTATGAAAGGGTAAAAGATGCCCAAGCATTTGAAATACATACCGGTGCATATTCTTTGGAGGGGGTGTTAAACAAAATCTATTCGAATGGTTTGATGGTTGCAGGGGATTCGGCATCTCAAGCGAGTATGTTGGTTGGTGAAGGGATCAGGTATGCATTGGAATTTGGAAAGATAGCGGCGGAAACGGCATTTGATGCGATTAAAAGCAATGAGTTATCAGAAGATTACTTAAAAATGTATCAGGAAAGATGTGAAGAATATCTTGGAGAAACATTTGAAGTCGCCGCGGATTTGCTTGACGTACCCACCGATGAATATTGGGAAGCTTTTATAGATAGTTTTATTTTGATGAAAGAAAGTGGAAACCTCGAATTAGTCCTCAAATATCTAAAGACGGATATGACACGAGAAGAAGCGAAAAAGCTTTTCCCTTCTTTTGAAGGGAAGTATTTGTGAAAATGGACATATTTCAAAGGTAAGTAAATAAGGATAGAAACCTTAAAGAAAAACAGTTATGGCCCTTAAATGTGATGTTTTAGTAGTAGGAAGTGGACCTGCAGGAAGTAGCGCAGCGAGAGCCGCAGCAAAATCTGGAACTAAGACGGTGTTAATTGATAATAAAAAAGAGATAGGCGTGCCTGTGCAATGCGCTGAAGCCATAGGCAAATATCTCTTTCCTTTTTTGCCCTTTAAAATTCCTAAGGAGCAGTTAATATGGAAGACAGAAGGGATGATTTTCTATGCTGATGACATAAATATAGAGAGGAGAGGAAGAGTTTGGCGTTCCTATGCGGTAAACAGGAATGATTTTGACGCGTGGCTTGCGAATAGTGCAGTGAAAGAAGGAGCTGCACTGTTAACAAGTGCGGAACTGGTGGATATGGAGATAAAAAACGAGTATGAAGTGAAAAGAGCGATTATAAAAACGCCTGAAGGGGAGAGAGTAATCGAACCAAGGGTGGTAATTGCTGCTGATGGTGTTGACTCCACTGTTCTAAAGTTGTTAGGTTTCAAAATAAACAAAAAAGGAAATATCGGTGAAGTTTTAGGCTATGAACTAAAAAATCTGAGCTTATACAACCCCAATTTTGAACATTTGTTCATAGGTGACTTTGCACCCGGAGGCTATGCATATATCTTCCCAAAATCGAAGCATGTAGCTAATGTTGGTGTTGCTGCCATTTTCCCAGAGAAGAGCTTAGAGGAATATTATAAGGAATTTTTAGAGATACCAGAAGTTAAGAGGCAGGTTATGGGAGGAATAACAGTAGAGGAGAAAAGTGGAAAAGTTCCAATTCGCTATTCCACAGATATGTGGGTCTATGGTAATGTGTTACTTACTGGAGATGTAGCAAGTCAAAACCTTAAACCTTTTGCAGAAGGGATTCTTCCAGCAGTAATCTGCGGTGACATCGCAGGGAAAACAGCCTCTGATTACTTAAAGGGTAAAATCTCACTAAATACCTATTCTAATAGGGTTAGGGCGAGATTGGGTAACTTTCTAAAAATGTCTGATAAAATTACCGATATAGCATATGAATTAGCTGAATCTGAAACTAAAGAAGGAGAACTCTTAAGATTGTGTCTTCTAGCAGATATTATCTCTTTAAAACAAATAAGCAGATTAAGCGAAACAAATCGTGATGAGATAAAGGAGAAAATAAATGATTGGCAATGCAGTATAATTAGGCAATTTATAACAACAACTATGGAAAATTTGAATTTATTTCAAGCAAAATTTATGCAAAAAATTAAATGATGCCACATATTATAATGATGAAGAAAATAGAAAAGGGGAATATATTTGTCATTTCTTTCATGCTCTTATTTGTTGGTATAACAAGAGCAGCAGCAAGTCCATATCAAGACATCTCTAAAATCGCTATTTTTCTTCAAATTTTTTTATTGATAAATACATTCATGCTAGCTTTTGCTTTTATTTTGATTTTTGAAGTTAGAAAAATATCAGGCTCAATGACCTGGAATCACATATTAATGGCTAATTTATTCACTATTTTCCATACCATAACGTTAGCAATGCTATTAAATGAACGATATTCTTTCACATCTATAAATATTCTGATTCTAATAGCTACTCTTTACACTATTGGCGTTTGCATGGTAGATATTACCGAATACTTACTTATAAAACCTTTACTCAAGAAAAAACCTAATTTAATGCGAATACAGTACGCCTTGGTTTATATTACTTTTTTTTTCATATGGTTTATAACAATAAAAATCATTTCGATTGCAAAATTTCCAGGTTTTCAAAATATTAATCTTTTATTTTTATTCTTAGTTTTATATTCAATTTTACTGATTTATTTTATGTACTCCTTTTTTTATATTTCAAAGAGTTTCCAAAAAGTGGGATTTGTGCATAAGCCATTTCTTACAGGAGGAATTGGTGGATTTTCAATTTTTATAATGCTTTTTATAATTTTATTCACTACTAATAATTTTAATATCGAATATTATTATATTTTAATATCATTTATTGCAAGTGCATTTGCTTTTGTCTATTATCTCCGTTTCGCAATAGATTACCCCTCCATCCTCCAACCAAAATGGAAAGCTCTGATGCCCTTCGACCTTCCAAAAGTTACCGCCGCCATGACACTCGCATTATTAGCGGTATCCCTATACTTCACGGCAAAAGAATACCCTAATTTCATCATCTATCAAGACATCTCGTACATTCTTGTTATCGCTTCCTTGCTTCCTCTTCTTTTCGGGATTATATTGCCACTCACGTATCTAAAAACCCTTTCTGCCAGAACAAAATTGAGATACTGGGACTACCTGAAATACGACCTATACATCCACTTAATCATAACCTTCTATGTCCTCAGCCTGATTTTCCTCTCATGGAACAATGCAACAAGCATAACGAAGATGTTAAGTGCTATGTTCGGACTTGCCACATTCGCATTCTACATGTTTTTTGCCTTTGAGTTGCGTAAAATCATCAAAAACTTAAATATCAAACAAACATTTGATAGATTGGACATCTCCCGGTACATCGTATCCCTCTGCTCATTCTTCCTCCTCATTTTCTTTGGGATTTCTTTCACTTATGGTAAGACATACGGAGTTTTTGGTTTTGAACTCATCTCATATCCTGTCATCCTCTTCCTCATCGCTTTTTCCCTAGTGGCTCTATGGTACTATTTGAGCGTCACGCATAAAGAGCTCAAGAGGCTTATGGGAAGAGCGAATATATGGTGCAAGCCATCATACATCGCCGCTTTTATTGCTTTTCTTCTGGTCTACCTTATCTACACCTCTTCAAGCACTTACATACAGCGCTTCCCTTTACATGATCTCTTCTTCATAGGATACTTCCTCGCTATGGTATGCGGGATAGTTTCGATAATGTCACTGGGGGTGGAACCCAAATACAAAGAAACCGGAGAAGATGACATTGTAAGTCTTTTGAATTCTTGTGCACGCCAATTTTTGAGGACGGACATTCTTGAAGGTTTGTGGGAAACGGCAGTAGATAGTTATGTCCAAGAAGATGAAGAATTAGCAATCCAATTTGATCCATCGGAACGTAGATTTGACCTTGAAAATGCGGATGAGCCAACGAAGCAGAAAATAGCTGTTGGGATACTCCTCGATATGCATAAGCTACCAGATATGGAAAAGATTATGAAGCAGTCAATAGAAGAAACGAAAGAAGAAATTGCGGCGATACTTAAAGAGAAGGTGTTAATGTTACCGGAAGATTTGCGATCTCAGTTTGATGTAGATGTATTTTATCCACGGCTCCTAGAAAAAGTAGTTAATAAGCTGATAATACACCTGGAAACTTTCATTCCGTTCTCAGAGCAGGAAGATATTTTTAAGAGGTTAAATAGAAAGGATGAAAAATACAGGTGCATCCGTTTCGATGGAGATGAAATACGAATAGAGGAAGGGACGAGGATCTCCAGAGATGAGTTCTTTGCTCTTTTCAAATTTTATCTTGAATTCATGGAGGACAAGTTCCCGTTCAAACCTTTTCTACTATACGAACTTGTAAGAGAAGAGATAAAGAAGGAGCTGGAACCTTATGACATCACAGTTGGTAATTTGCTTGACATTGTGCCAACGGGTTTAGAAGAAATAGATAAGGTAATGGGAGGAGGATTAGCAAAAGGGAGTTCAACCCTACTCATCGCAGAAGAAACGAGAACAAAGCATAAGATCCTACTCACATTCATCAAACAGGGCCTGATATCGGGAACTAACGTCATTTATGCTACTGCTAAACGTCCCGCCAAACAGATACAGGGCGAGCTGCTAACAGATATTGACGAGTTAAAGAATTTCATGATCCTTGACCTCTATGAGGATATATATAGTGCGGCACGAGTTTATAAAATAGTAGAAGAGGAGCATCGAATAATCGTTCCTTTAAACAAGATAATGTTTCAGCGTAGCATTGTAAAGACAATAAAGAGCCATCCAAGAGATTTGCCAAAGGTAGTTGTTATTGATGTCTATGACAACCTTTCAAGATATTATAGCCCTGAAGAGGTACAGGAGATACTGCAAGATCAAATAGATGGGTTAAAGAGATGGAATTGCACCTGTGTAATCGTACTTGACCCTTATTCTTACCTAATAAAAAAGGTAGGGGATGAAGAAGTGAAGAAGAATTTTGATAATGTTATGATACTATCAGGCGACGAAAAAGATGCCTCTGTTTTCATAGAGAAATTGTATCATGGCACACCGTCTAAACCGTTTATTCGTTTACAGTAGGCGAAAGCGCATCTGCACAAAAACCTATGGATTTTTTCTTCCTTTGATGCGCAACCAGGATCTTACCTACTATTCTTACTGCTTCGTAAGCACCGTCATGAGCTAAAAAGGCGAATAGATATAGCCAGGGAAGAAGGGAGAGGAGGCACAAGCTTAGCACACCCATCTTCATGCAGAATCGGTATGAGAAGAAGAATTTGACCTGCTTAAGTGTCGCATGATTGTCTACATAATCATTCCCCTTTTCATCTGCAACACCCATTAATATCAGGATGACCAGGGGTAGCAACAAAAGGCTTAACATCTGTGTTAGAAAGAGAATTAAAATCAAGACGATGGAACAGATCTTGAAGATTAAATTGTCTATCTTTCCGGTAAGCAAAACGGCAAAAAGGATAGAGAATAAAATTGTTGCTGAAACCGAATCAAAGACCGATAAGCAGATCCAAATTAGCACTATGATAGGCGCTATCAGTATCGCTTTTTTCTTGCTGAATGTATCTTCATCGAAGGCATCATCAATATATTTCAGCCCGGCACCTATTATTGCGAAAGCAAGAATGACCACGATTTGCGATGTAGGGCTGTAACTAAGGAGGGCATATATTAGTAACATTCCATCTGTGTTCAGTTAAATATAGCCCACCAAAAGTAAAGACATATAAACGACACCGATTAACGTGGATTAAAGCAGAAGAAATTAAATCTGTGCAATCTTGTAGTTAGTAAAACAATTACTATTTCTTTAATCGTGGTTTTTAGGTTCGCTTTACAGATCAACCACAGTTGATAGCTTACGGTAGTGTACATACAATTCGCGCCCCCACGATAGGGCCTTTTCCGCATCACTTATCAAGGCGCTATTACGATCATAGACCCCTTTGTCCGCAAAGAACCCGAGATAAAAAACACTGTCCGTAAGAGTAAGGGCTAATTTTATACCTTCATCCATCACGAATAAACTAAGGTTCGGCTCGTGTAAAAAACTTGTAAAAGCTTCTTCTGTTTCCACCAAGCCAAATATATTCTCCAATACGTCATTCGTTACGATGAGTTCTACATCAATCCTTCTTCGCTTAACCAATTCTTCAAATATTTTTAGATAATCTAAATGAAAGACGGGATAAATGCCCTTCACTTCGTTTGCGGTTTCCAATATTTGAAGTAAGGTCGTATGCGACTTGAAGATGTCTGTAGACGTATCGGCTACAAGAGAAGAATTGCTCAAAGCCCCCATTCTGTCGAGCAAATGTAGAGGAATACCGCTGAGATCATGCTCAAGCCAGAAGTCCTCGTGCTTCTTCAGCACTTCTATCACAGCCAGCATATCTATTAATTTTAAGACCATGACCTCACCGATTTTTGTCAGCGCATAACCCCTATCTTCAGCCTGAAAAACGAGATTCTCCCGCTCAAGTTCTCTTAACGCATGTATTGCAGTTGTAGAGCTAACACCCAGCGGATCACGTAATTCACGTAGTGGTTTCTTGCCGGATTTCAAGGCAATCATGATTCTTCTTCGCAGATCCGAGCAAGCAGCGAGATGAAGGGTGTTGTGAATGATTTTTGACTTATTTTCTTTACCTACTTTGGTCATCGCTTTTGTTTTACCTATTTCGCTTATCTCCCGCGCTATTATTGCTTATCCATGTTGTAATACAAAAAGGTTCCGCATATAGCCGAGAGCACAAAACATTGCTCGGAGTTGGCAATATTGTCAAAATGCATTGAGGTTTATATAGATCACTGCATAATATATTTACATATAGTTCCTACAAAGGGGTAGGGCATAGATAAAAAAGTGAGCGAAAAAAAGGTGAAAAAATGAGAGGACCGGAATCAAGAAGTAGATGGGAAATCATCTTGGACATATTAAAGGTAACAGCAGAAGGCGAGGGTAAAGCAAAGAAGACGCGAATTATGCAGTATGCATACTTGGATTGGCGGAATTTTCAGAGGCATTTTGGCTTTCTCCAGGAGAACGAATTCATAAGTGAGCACAATGATCCAAAAGAAGGGACAAGTTACAATCTTACAGAGAAAGGTATAGACTTGATGGGACGATTAAATGCAGTTCAGACGATGCTGCGATGAATTTTTCATTTATGAAAAGATGTTTCCAGATGAAAATCCAAAAATGTAAAGCTTTTTATACTCCCGAAACAAGGTTAGATACACATGGTAGCAATAAATATACATAGCAGAGATGAAGAGATAGTGCAGAAGGAGAAAAGAAGATGGCAAGAATAGAGCCGAGAAGCAGATGGGAAATCATCTTGGATATATTAAAGGTAATAGAGGCAGGAGAAGGTAAAGCGAAGAAGACACGAATTATGCAGAATGCTTATCTTGATTGGAGAAACTTCCAAAGGCATTTTGGCTTTCTCCAGGATCAGGGTTTTATAGGAGAACGTGAAGATTCTAGAGGAGGGATAGGTTACTACCTTACAGAAAAGGGTATAGACTTGATGGGGCGATTAGAGGACGTGGAGAAGATGCTGAAGTGATCCTTTTCTTTTGATATTTGTCAGTTCCAGAGGAGGCACATGTATTTCTGAGCTATCTGTAGCAGCGGTTATGCGTAAACCCTTTAGGGTGCTTTGATTACGACTATACCGCACTAAGCTAAGCTAAGTGAAAGTAAAAAGGGATGGGGAAAAATGGTGAGCAATGCGAAGCAGAGGAGCCGATGGGATATCTTGTTTGATATACTGAAGGTGATATCCGAGGAGGAAGAAGTGAAAAAGACGCGAATTATGCAAAGGGCAAATTTGGATTGGAGAAGCTTTAAGAGATATTTTGACTTCCTCGTGGATCATGGCTTTTTAAGAGCAGGTGACGAAGCGGGCAAAAGGAAGAGCTACGAGCTTACAAAGAAGGGGCAGAATTTGTTAGTGGAATTGCAAGAAGTGACAGAGATGATTCAAGAATAAAGCGTTATAGGCACCCGATACTGTCTAAAAAAATTCTGATGGCTCTGCATTCTCCGCGCACTCTGCGGTAAAACTTAATGATATAGAGAGTTTACTCGAAAATTTGACAGTGCCTTTTAATGCGTCAAAATCATTTGACATTATGAAAGGAGAGATAGGGTAAGATAAGATAGAGGGAGAAGAGCTAAGTGGAAGAGAGGGGACTGTTGGGAGATATAAAGATAATAGCATTAATATTGCTCGTCATTGCCGCTTTGGTTGCCATTTATGTTTATCCACCGCCACCTGCAGATGCGGGGATCGACGGCAATCTAAAATATGGTCTGGATTTAGTGGGTGGATCATGGCTGCAGTTGAAATTAGAAGGCACCTTAGTGGGGATAAACGCATCAGTTAATGAAAGTACGGTTGCAACTTATCTTGAAAAGGAGTTGGATACAGAAGTTAATTATTACAAGACGGATAGAGAGTCTGTATATGAGATAAGGAAGAGCATCTCAAAGGCCAAATTATCCGAATTACTAACAGGAGTTAATGGTAGCATAACAAAGAAACCCGATGGCGAAGATTATTTCGAAGAGAGTATTATTCCGGAAACGCGAGACGAAACGAAAAGGATAATAGAAACAAAGCTAAACATACTTGGATTAGCGGACATCAAGCCAAGAACGGTAGGGAATAATTTTATCCTTATTGACCTTGCGGGTGTGGACATCGGGACGGCAAAGAGGATAGTAGGTAGTCCCGGAAAGTTTGAGATCCGAATCCAGACAGAAGGAGTAGGTGGCGATATAGAGAAAGGGCAAAGATTGGATGAGATCGCGAACATCACTGCACATGTCGTTTATGGCAGCGAGGGGATAGAAAGCAGAAGCGTAGGCACAATGCCTGAACGTGAGAAAGAGGATAGACCCTGGGGTGCCACATTTACGTTAAAGGAGAAAGGCGCGGTTGCATTAAGAGATGCTGCCATAGAATACAATGCGACAGAAGATATAGAGAATCACGAACTCGCAATGCTGCTTGACGAGGTGGTTGTGTATAGTGCGTCATTATCACCGGATCTTGCGATAAAAATGAAAGAGAAGCCGCAGTATGGCTTGCGTGCAGAAACAGGATTGGGAGATGAAGGACTTAAAGAGGCAAAAGAGCTAATAATACACTTAAAAGCGGGCGTTTTACCAGTAAATGTAAATATTATAGGCTCTGGCGAAATTCCCGCTTATTTGGGGGCGCAATTCAAAGAAGGCGCGGCAATTGCAGGATTATTTGCGCTTATTCTCGTTACAATTGTCGTCTTCTTGCGATACAGGGAGAAGAAGATAGTCCTACCAATGTTCTTTGCACTACTTAGCGAGGTGATCTTGATATTGGGGTTTGCCGCGGCGATAGGATGGCAGATGGATTTGCCGAGTATTGCGGGAATAATCGCGGTGATAGGTACGGGTGTAGATCAATTAGTGATAATAACAGATGAAGTGCTTTCGGGTGGGCGATCTTCTAAGACCATGTATCGTAAACGGATCTCATTTGCATTTGGTATAATCTTCGTTTCTGCTGCGACCACAATCGTAGCGATGCTAGCCCTTGGTTTGATGGCTCTTGGCACATTGAAGGGTTTTGCCATTGTTACCATCGTTGGACTGCTAATAGGGATTTTCATTACAAGACCTGCTTATGCGCGGATATTAGAGGAGATTTTGTGAAGAATCTGTGTATTTAACCACGAGATTACACAGATTTTCACGAGAAAAAGAATATTATTGACATAGTTTTAGGATGTCCTTAGCTACTTTAGGGAACGCCCAGTAAATAGTTTACCCATTTTGATAATTATCATAGACACAGATTTCACAGATTTACACAGATGCTACTGTCCTGATTATTAAGTTTTTACGTACGGATTGAATTAAAGTTAAAAAATCAATACACTACTTTAAATCTGTGTTAATCCGCGTTAATCTGTGTCTTAATTTAAATTTTGCATTAAGTATCTACCGCACATCATTCGCGCCATAGCGTATCCGGTCGAGCAACTCCTGCTTCTTTCCCTCGTTCCAGCCGCTAACAGCTTGTAAATAGCCCGTTATTCGCGATATGAAATCGAGATTTTTAGAATGGCACTTCTCACATGCCTCTTTCAAACCCATAGTCACATGAGAACAATCCATGCAGACCGTCATATCCTTGGTAAATGCAAAATATCCCGCTTGCGTACTCTTTGCAACTTTAAGCGCAAGACTCTTTATCCCCCTTGGGTCCGGATAACCCTCACCGAGGAATATATGCATAATGTCTCCGCCGTCAACAATAGGGAAGAAGATATGCTCGATATTTATCCGCTCAGCGAGTGAAATATCCACGTTCGGCGGCACATGCGTGCCATTAGTGTAGTAAATAGGCAAGTCCCGGGTATCATTAATAATAGAAAGAGCCCGCCCGACATCTCCTTTCACCACCCTCAGCGCTTTATCTTTAAATTCCTCATTCAGCAGATCTGCCACCGCGAATCTCTGCGCTGTTGTCTCCGCAGGAGTCCTAGAAAAACTTATCGTCATATCTTCTCTCTGTGAAAGCTCTTTCGCATATAACTCCATCTCAGTCATTGCTCTTATTGCAAGCTTTAACGCGCCCTTGTCCTCGTGCATTTGCTTACCATAGTGATACAGAACCATCTCATTTATGCCCACCACACCGATGATATATACCAGTTCGTCCAAATAAACAGCAACATCGCCTTTTTCACCTGTGTATGGGTCTTTAGGTCGCTGAGTAGCAAAGGGCATTCTTCCACTTTCTACGATCTTAGTCATCCATTTCGCCTTGACCTTTAATACCTCTACTGCGAGGTCCATCTGCCTTTTAAGTTCTGTAAACAGCAGCTCATCGTTGCCTTCTGCCCGGTAAGCCGCTCGCGGGCAATTTAGTGTTATTACCTGCCAGCCGCCCATAGAGAAATGCTTGCCATCCTTGAAATACATCTTGTCCTGGAAATCCTCATCGTCTGGCGAAGTTTTGAACGAGTACGCGCAACACTGATAGCACGAAACACCTTCCCCCGCACCCCGATATTCAGGTATCTTATTATCGAAGTAAGGCGTACCATATTTCGCTGTTAGTTCAAAAGCTAAATCGTAAAGTTCGCCATAGGTAGGCAAATCAGGATTTTTAGTATTAAATTCCTCGTCCTCTTCAATGAACTGAGGCTCTATTGCTATTTCAGGTTTTGGAAAGTTAAAGGGCTTACCCCAGTAATCGCCATTAAGCATTACATTCATCAACGCCTTAAATGCCAAACGCACTTCGCGCTCAAACTCACCATACGACAGAAGCGACGCTTGCTCACCGTCACATACCGCCCCCTTGTAAACCACAGGCTTGTCACGCCAGATATTCGGCACTCCCGGCGTAAGCTGAACAGAAGAAAAGACTAATTGACCGCCTCTAGCAACTTGCATCTGCGTCATCTCATAGACGAACATCTGCATGAGCTGCTCTATCTCATCATATGAACACCCTTTCAGATATGGTGCGATGAATGTGAGGAAGTTGAAGAAACCCTGCCCGCCCGCGAAGTTGGTCTGCGCACTGCCTAAAATCTTCACTGCATGTAAAATGGCAACTTCGGGCTTCTTCGCTGGCCCTGCTACTGATGCTTTTGTTCCTGACCCGTCGGGCATCAACCCGTAATAGAAGAAGTAACGAAGGTCCCAGTCCTGACAGAATCCTCGTGTACCGAAATATTCAAGATCATGTACATGCAAATCACCACAGAGATGTGCATCTGCCAGCTTTGGAGGTAGAAGCAGCATATACTGTTCCTTACAAATCTTGTCCGCTTTCTTCTTATGTGACGTCTCTGCATTATCTTGCAGATTCGCATTCTCCTGCGCCTCAAATCCTTCACCGATGTCAATGAGATGAGCATCGTACACAGGAGTCCCAACTCTCGTACATACGTTCCGCCACTCCTGCATTTTATACTCCTCTAATAAAATCTGGTTCACTATTTCCCGTACTAAAGCACCGGAAAGTTGAGAGATACCCATCACTTTAATCCTGAGTTCCGCCTCTTTTGCTATCTCCTCCGCCATGCGCTCGTCAATCGAGAAAGTACCATAAAACATCTCACTTAATTTCGTCTCACGTAAAAGCTGCTTTACAATTGCAGCTTTATCCCACTCTAACATGTGCCCGTCACTGGTCCGCACCTTAGGAAAACGCAATGCCACACCGTCCAATGTGGTTTGTATCGTGCCCTTGTCAATAAATTCTCTTTTCATGCATCTATAGCCCCCTTAATCAAGTCGGTAATTTTTTCTTTTTGCAATGTATCGCCGTGGAATAAATCAGAATAAGTGAGAAACTCTGAACCAATCTGAACGACAGGCGCAATAAGCGTAAAAATACCATTCAGTCTTAACTCTGTGAGCGCTTTTGCGGTAGTTATATCTACTTCCTTATATTCTGCCCCTACCTCAGTTAAAAATCCCTTCACTAGTTTACAATTTGGGCATATCTTGGTTGTATAAACCCTTATTTCCACCTTTCTTACACCTTAAATAATTAATGCCAAGGAAGCCAAGGCCCGGATTTGAACCGGGGTATAGCTGATCTGCAGTCAGCCGCGTGTGCCTCTCCGCCACCTTGGCTCAAACTTCCCTTTTAAGATGATTACAATTTGATCAAAGAAAAACATTTTGCAGATATATATAAAAAAGCCATCAAAAAAATAGAGAGAAATAAAGAAAATGTGCACTTCACAACTCAGATTTCATCTGAACCCAGCAATAGGTTTACTAGTGCGGACGTTAGTAGCTGCGGGCTGAAAATCTCGGTTTTCACCTTGATTCTTACACCCCAACTCTATCAAACCGTTCTTCTAACGGTGTCCTTAAAGAGGCCTTTTTTTAGGGATGGCTTCGAGCTTAGATGCTTTCAGCTCTTATCCATTAGCGCGTAGCTGCCCGGCGGTGCCCTGTCGGGCAACCGGTACACCAGTGGCGCCGCTGCTCTGTTCCTCTCGTACTAAAAGCAGCTTCCCCTCAGACCTCAAAACACCCCCAATAGATAGCAACCGACCTGTCTCACGACGGTCTAAACCCAGCTCACGATCTCCTTTAATAGACGAACAGTCTTACCCTTGGCTGCCGATGCACAGCCAGGATGGAGAAAGCCGACATCGAAGTAGCAAACCTCCAGGTCGATATGGACTCTCGCTGGAGACAACTCCGTTATCCCCGGGGTAGCTTTTCTGACGTCTTTAGGCCCTACCAAAGAGCCGTAAAGGTTCGTTAGACCCGACTTTCGTCTCGTGACTTCCTGCTATGCGAAGTCACGTCAGGCTGACTTTTGCTCTTGCACTCTACGGTGGAGTTCTGACCCACCTGAGTCAACCTTAGGGCGCCCTCGATATCTTTTCAAGGGCATGGCGCCCCACCTAAACAGCCCACCTACCGGTGTCCTCTTTTCGAGTAAGAGACACAACTTCGGATGGGTAGTGTTCCATTGGCAGCTCTGTGTTTCCTGGCGAAAACACTTCTACGCCTCCTACCTACGCTATACATCCGAAGGCGTGGCTCAACGGCAGGCTGCTGTAAAGCTCCACGGGGTCTTCGCTTCCCCTTGGGGGTCCCTGGACTTTTCACCAGGATGTTGATTTCGCCGGTTTCCAGCTAGGGACAGTAGAAGGCTCATTCCTTCTTTCGTGCAAGCCGCCAATTAAGCGGCTAGGTACTACGCTACCTTAAGAGGGTCAGAGTTACCCCCGCCGTTTATAGGTCCTTCGTCCCCTTGTAAAGGGCTTTCAGATACCTACACTGGGCAGGAGTCAGTGACCGTACTCATCCTTACGGACTTGCGATCACTTACGTTGTTATTAGACAGTTAGCCTTCCCTTGTCACTGCGACCTGCCTTTTTCAAGGCAGGCACCCCTTCTCCCGAAGTTACGGGGCTATTTTGCCGAATTCCCTTAGCTGGATTTCCCCGACACGCCTGAGCCTTCTCAGCTAGGGGCACCTGTGTCGGTTCTCGGTACGGACATTCAGCCGCCCTTTTCACGGGCTCCCGGGCTTAATTGACTTCCGCCATCACACATTCGCCTACTTCTCGCCATTACGGCTCTCCATAGGGTTCGGTGCTTGGACGGCGCGACAGCACCGCTCAATCTACCCGGAAGCGTCAGGTGTGCTCGAAGCACATAGGCTGAATGGCGCAGGAATATTAACCTGCTTCCCATTTGACATGCTCCAATTAGGACATATCTTAGGACCGGCTAACCCTTGGCTGACGAACATTGCCAAGGAAACCTAGCCCCTTCGGCGATCGGGATTCACACCCGACTATGCTGCTACTATCGCCAGGATTCTCGTTTCTACACGGTCCACATCCCCTCACAGGGATGCTTCTGCCCATGCAGAACGCCCCTCTACAGGATATCCTTTCAGATCCCTGAGGTATCGGTGGTCGGCTTAAGCCCCATCCATTTTCGATGCCACAAACCTCGACTGGTGAGCTGTTACGCACTCCTTAGAGGATAGCTGCTTCTAAGCTAACCTTCCAGCTGTTTGTGGTCTGCAACGCTCTTTAGTGTTAACACTTAGCCGACACTAAGGGACCTTAACCTCAGTCAGGGTTCATTCCCTCATGGACTGGGAGCTTACCCCCCAGCCCGGACTCCGATCTTCTATGACGATAGCGCCTTCGGAGTTTGACAGGGGGGCGGAGTCTTTCGACTCCGGATCCCCCAATCAGTAGCTCTACAACGCTATCCATCTCAGACCGGGTCATGCTACGGCATGTTTCGAGGGGAACCAGCTATTGCCGGGTTCGATTGGCCTTTTACCACTAAACATAGGTCATCCGAGAGATTTGCAAATCATCACCGGTTCGGCCCTCCATCCCCCTTTCGGAGAACTTCAGCCTGCCCACGCTTAGATCACCCGGCTTCGGGTCATACCCCTGTGACTCCACGCAGTTCATACGTCGTTCCTCTCCATAGGATGCGAACTGTTGGTTACCCTACGGCTCCCCTTTTGCAGGTTAGCCTCGCCACAGAGACATACTCCCTGGCCCGTTCTCCAGAACGTACGATACAACTCTGTTCGGCAATCTTCGTACACATCCCTCACGAGATTTTCCTTCAGACTGCGTCATCACTTTCAAGCCATATCACTCTATCGCCATTTAATTTCAGGCTCTTTTCACCTCCTTACTTGGGGTGCTTTTCAGCTTTCCCTCACGGTACTATTACGCTATCGGTCTCAAGACGTGTTTAGTTTTGGAGGTTGGTAACCCCCGGCTTCCCGCAGGAAATTCAACCTACGGTACTCAAGTAATAACTCAAGCCCTCTACCTTACACCTACGAGGCTTTCACTCTCTATGGCGCCGTGTTCCAACGGACTTCAACTTCAATAGGGCGGGCTTTATATGAGTCATACTTACAACCCCACATCTTCCCTCTCTTTCGAGAAGGAATTCGGTTTGAACTGTGCCGATTTCACTCGCCGTTACTCACGGCATCTCAATTGATTTCTCCTCCTGCTCCTACTAAGATGTTTCAATTCAGAGCGTTCCCAATCCTTACGGATCGACATAAAAATGTCAAGAGTTCTCATTAGGACATCCCCGGTTCTAAAGCTCCTTGTGCTTACCCGAGGCTTTTCGCAACTTGGCACGTCCCTCATCAGCGCTTGAGCCGAGCCATCCACTAAATGGCATAAATCACCAACATATAACCTTGCTGAGCTCATTAAATGTCTGAGTTGCAAAGTGCGTATAATAACGTCATCTGGCAACAAATGCCATCTGTAACTTCCCTAACAACAAGCAAGTCGTTAGGTGCATTCACATTCCTTGAACATGGACTCGCTGGGATTTGAACCCAGGGCCTTCGCCTCGCAAAGGCGACGATCTTCCACTGATCTACGAGCCCCAAATTTATCCCAGCTACTTCTTTGGCATACTATAATTTAAACTAGACCCCAAACCCAACTTGATAATCTTTCAGCTCTGATTGGTTTTTAAAAATTTAGGAGGTGATCCAGCCGCAGATTCCTCTACGGCTACCTTGTTACGACTTAGCCCCCCTTACGAGACTTAGGTTCGAACATGCCAAAAAACAGGCCCTCACCTAAATCCCACTCGGCTGGCTTGACGGGCGGTGTGTGCAAGGAGCAGGGACATATTCACCGCACCATTTTGAGATGCGATTACTACGGATTCCAGGTTCACGAGGGCGAGTTGCAGCCCTCGATCCCAACTAGGGATAGTTTTAGGGGTTTACCTTCCCCTTTCGGGGTTGATACTCATTGTACTATCCATTGTAGCACGCGTGTAGCCCGGAGGATTCGGGGCATACTGACCTACCGTGGCCCGCTTCTTCCTCCACCTTAGCGGCGGCAGTCCTCACAGAGTTCCCATCCTCCTTGCGGAGATGCTGGCAACTGTGAGCGCGGGTCTCGCCCGTTGCCTGACTTAACAGGATGTTTCACGACACGAACTGTCGACGGCCATGCGCCACCTCTCAGCTAATCGGGTAAGGTCTTCAGCCTGACCTTCATATTGCTGTCGCCTCCGGTGAGTTTTCCGGCGTTGAATCCAATTGAACCGCAGGCTCCACCCGTTGTGGTGCTCCCCCGCCAATTCCTTTAAGTTTCAGCCTTGCGACCGTACTCCCCAGATGGCGGGCTTAACGGCTTCCCTTCGGCACTGACATCACTCGCAGTAATGCCAACACCTGGCCCGCATCGTTTACAGCTAGGACTACCCGGGTATCTAATCCGGTTCGCGACCCTAGCCTTCGTCCCTCACCGTCGGACCCGGTCTGGTCAGACGCCTTCGCTACTGGTGGTCCCTCAAGGATTAACGGATTTCACCCCTACCCTTGAAGTACCTCTGACCTCTCCCGGTCCCAAGCCAAGCAGTATTCCCTGAAAGCTTAACCGTTGAGCGGTTAAATTTCCCAAAGAACTTACCTGGCCGGCTACGGACGCTTTAGACCCAATAAGCATGGCTACCACTTGGGCTGCCGGTGTTACCGCGGCGGCTGGCACCGGTCTTACCCAGCCCTTACTTCAAGTGCTTTTTAGACACCTGAACAGCCTCCATAGGAGGCACTCAGAGTTCCCTTATCGTGCTTTCGCACATTGTAAAGTTTTCGCGCCTGATGCGTCCCGTAGGACCTGGGTTCTTTTCTCAGAACCCATCTCCGGGCTCTTGCTCTCACAACCCGTACCGATTGCAGGCTTGTTGATCCATTACATCAACAACGACCTAATCGGCCGCAGACCTATCCTTGGGCGCCTCAACTTTTGGACATCGTGCATTCCAGCAATCGATGCCCTATCCGGTATTGTCCCCAATTTCTCAGGGGTTATCCCAGACCCAAGGGCAAGTTATCCACGTGTTACTGAGCCGTCCGCCGGGTTACTTCTTCCGAAGAAGAAGCACCCTCGACTAACATGGCTAAATCGAACTCTGATGGCAGTAGCCTCTGGCAGGATCAACCAGTGTTGAAATTGACAATATTTTGCACACACCTACCTTAATTAACCAACCAGATTTACTGGCTATCAAATTAGGTTTAAGTATCCATTGTCGGACATGAAAATACATCTACTCCATGTCCCCACATTACCGTAATATATACAATTGAATTGCCACTATAAAAAGATATTCGCTCTTGCATGTTTTCTATCGTACCACTGCATCCAACCATTCTAGGCTCATCTTTCTTTCCGCCAACCCTGTTCTACCGCGTTCATACGCAGTGCAACTGCTTTGCACACGTACAGCCCATAGGTTATACAACTACCACGAACATCCAAAATGCCCCTCACAACCGTCGGAAAAAAATAGCCACCACATCCACCCCCCATTCTCGCTTTATGATACCTGGACCAAGGGTTGAAAGAGCGATATAAACGTCTGTATCGCACATTGCCGCTTTTATATCGCCGCTTCTACCACCTTTGTTCGTCTTTTTGCATATCCCCCCACTTCTCCCTATCCCCTTTAGAGCTTGTCCCATGATCAGATATTTTGCTAAAATGGATACTTAATTTTCGATATAAACCCCTATTTTGGATTGCGTGGCCGTCTCTTTCACATCTATCCGATCAGCATCCAAGATCCCTTTACTATGAACCTAGAATCATTATATTTTCCCTTTTCGCGCCTGCAACGCACATGTATTTTGCAACGTTTATGTTCGCCGTGTCCGCAGCTATCAGCGATTTGAACTCTGCACCCCCTACGATCTCCGCGTTTATAAATCACGGGGTTTTTAGACACACAGCGGACGTGTCCTTCCTTGATATTTCAGAATTAAAGATTTTTGCAATGCAGAATCCATCTTTAATACGTGTTAAAAAAAACGTTACTTATGCCATTAGAGGAAGAGGGAATAAAGGAAGATGCAGAGGAGAGCAGGTGAAAAAGGAGCGAATAAGGAGATAGTGAAAGTAGGCGATGTTGAAGTAGAGCTCGGAGAAGTGGTGCGAGACCTCCGGGGAGTGGAAGACATCGCGGCAGATATAATCACGGAGATGGGCGAAAGGCGGGTGAAACAATGGAAACCAAAATTGAATATCTTAGCACATGCATCTGACATCGCAGAATGGGATAGTGTGCTTCTGAACAGGTATCACCCCTCATACACTAGCATACCGGGTACCCCCTCAATTACGGAAGAGTCAAGCCAGGCGAAGCTGAGCTTGCAGGACGCATGTAAAGGGCTGTTCAAGCAATTAACACTTGCGCGTGATTTGCTTGATTTCGCTATAAAAAGCTTCGGACGGAATAAGGAGATAGACATCGGTAGTTCGATTACCTATCCCACGATGAACACATCTATGCTAACGGGATTTTACACGAATAATTTAGATGATACGGATAGAGCGTTATCATACGCAGAAGCGCAATTATCAGAGTTACTACTCGCCGCTTATTTCGGGTCCGAGAGCGTAACAGAGCTTGAGGAGAAGGCATTACACGCAGGCGCCCTCACCCACCTTGTGATGGAGACAGCAGAAACAGTAAAGATGTGCTGCTTTGAGTTCTTCAATGCGGGCAAACATCAGGCAACGGAATATTCTGATTTCCCGCCTGTTGAGATTGAGGTAGGGATGGGTGCAGTCGATAGAACCAAACCGGTTATAGTTTTCTTCGGCAATAATTTCCTGCCTGCATGGTTCGCCGTTGAGCACGTAAAGGTAAATGAATTAGAGGATGCAATAGAGATCTGTGGCGTGGGTGCGGTAGGGCATGACATACCGCGATTTTATAAAGGGGGGAAGGTTCTCACATCCGCAGTAAAGGCAAGGAAGGTGACAAGAGCGGGCATACCAGATGTAGTTGTTGCCAGTGAGACGTGTCTGGAATTTGATCTGGTGGTAGAAGCGAAGCGAGTAGATGCGAAAGTGATCGCATATGGATATAAAGTGGGTAGTGGGTTAGAAGACAGGTCTGATGATTCTGTAGATGATATACTCAAAGATGTAATGGAGAATGACTTGCCAGGCGTTATGATAACAATTCCTGAGAAAGCAGGCGAACTCGCTGTTAAATTAGCGATTGCTATAAAACAAAAGGGTAAGAGAAAAGAGAACTATTTTTTGGCTGAGCGAAAGAAAGAAACATCGCGATGTAACGCATGCGACATCTGTATAGAGGTGTGTCCCGGTAAGCAGACAATAAGCAAGGCGATGGATGACGTGAATGCACTCGCAGATATTTACGATAACTGTATATTCTGCGGTGACTGTGAAAGAGCGTGCCCGGAAGGAGTCCCGATTATGGATTTGATAATGAGTGCTGCCGCTACAACAGGTAAGCTAAAAGCGGATAAATATCTTATGCGTGCTGGCAGGGGCCCTATGTCAGAGTTAGAATGGCGGGACTTGACGTTTGGGATTATCCTCGGTGGTAACGGTCCCGGGATGATCAATATTATAGGCTGTGGGAATTATCCGGGTTCTGAGCGAGAAGTAGCGGAAATTGCGCGATATTTTCTTGAACGGAATGCTCTTGTCACTGTTTCCGGATGCGTTGCCGCAGATGTCGCGAAATATTTCGATGAAGAAGGCGGCTATTTATTCGAGCAATACATCGCGGCGGGCGTACTAAAAGGGTTAGTGAATTTTGGCGGGTGCACGGCTATCTCGCATGTCCCCGCTGCGATCTATCGCGGTGCGCTGGTCGGCAGTGGATACACACCAAAGGCAAACTGGACACAGGTTGCTGATTACCTCTATGCGCGATTGCCGGTAGTGGTGATAATGTGGGGTGCTGCGACAGAGGAGATGTATTCTGTCGCTTCCGGGCTCGTAAGGTCCGGCATACCGGTAGTTATCGGTCCTTCCGGCTTCAAGTTCAAGAGATATTTTTTGGGCGATAAAGACGACAGGAGCAAGTGGTGGATGTATGACGGCGTTACGGGCGAGAAGAAAGAGGTTGAACCATGCCCCACGCACATGCTCGTGCCCGTAGATACGAAAGAGGAAGCGATAGCGATGTGTGCTAAATTGTTGCACCGACCGCTTGCGTTGCGGGACCCACGACTTGCGAGTTTAGAAGCGGAGAACGAGGCACGTAAGGAATTCTTCGGTGAATATGCCGATGATTGGCATTTGTATGTGCGGTCGGAGCAGGAATTGCATGTGATGCGACGTGCGGAATTACTGAGGAAGTTAGGAGAGGAGCATGGCTGGGAGATAGAAGGTATGAAGATAAAGCGGGCGATGCATAGGTCGGGCGAACTGATGGATATGCAAGAGTATAATAAAAAGTACGGGATACAATTGGGCAGGTATTCTACGCTCGTGCCGAGATTGATAACGAGGAAAGATAATAACGATACGTAGACTGGCTGTAGCCACGAAAGAAACATTTATGATAGGGCTATATTACTATTATCCATAGATGTTTCGATTGTGGAGATATAAAAAAAGCAAACAATATGGGAGGGGCTGGCCATAAATGAAGCGATGGTGCTTATCAGGATATGTGTTCCTGGCCGTGGTTGCGGCATTGCTGTTGACCGTTGCTGTGGGAGCGCAGAATACATGCGAAGTAGCCAACGCTTCGCTCGATGCAGGATTATATGAGGATGCCCTGAAGGCCTACGCTGAGTTGCTGAAAAACGACACATATCGTAACTGTACGCTGGCAGGGATTAGTGAATTACGGCAGGCATCGGCGAATAAGTCCTACGAGTTAGGTAAAGCATATGAAGAGGTAAAACAATATAAATCCGCCCGCGATGCGTACACCAAAGCGCTGGAGATAGATTCAGGCTGCAACAAAGCTCAGACGGCGCTGACTAATGTAAGCAACCCGTTCGCAGAGGTGCGCACCCTGCTCAATATGGGGCTTTATACAGAAGCAGGGGAAAGACTCAAGGAAGCCATTAAAGAAAACCCAGGTGACGTACCAGAGGGCCTGAAATATCACTTTATGAGGAATATGAGCGCCTGGGGATATTTTCGGATCTGGACTGAGCCGTTTATACGCCCAATAGGCGAAATCCTGACTTTTGTGGGGATCGGCCTGCTGATTGTGTGGCTGATTTATCTGTGGATAGGGTACTCACGCAAGCCCCGATTGGACATCCAGGACTTCGATAAAGGAGCAACGGATCTTGATCTTGGCAAAGGGTTGGCAGCCATGGTAGAAGTCTCATTCAAGCAGATCGGTGAGTTAGGTGCTCATGGTAGGGGCCCGAGATTAATTGAAGGACCTATCGAGAAACTCGAGATTCCTGCCGATGTCAAGTCGCTGCACCCGTACTCCAAGATCGTGTCTGCATTGTTTGAGTGGCTTTTCCGTCCGGATGTGTACATATTGTCGGGTTGCTTGCAGAAGCCAGGGGGCGACCTCGGTGCTGGCCTGACGCTGACGCTGGTGAGAAAAAAGACGGGGGAGATCATGGCCAACAGGACGATCTGGCAGAAAGAGTTCGATCTGGCAATAACGCCGCCAGAGGAAAAGGACCCAGTGCCCTACTACCGCCTGGCCGAACCGGCGGCGATTTGGACACTTTTTCATGAAGTACTAGCGTTTAATAAAAAGCTTACCCCGTTTGGCACCGAAAACTGGCTGAGCTTCGCTTACTTCAGGGCTGGCGTACGCTGTACTCTGGAGGGCAAGGAAGACAAGGCGCGACAACTATATTTAGTCGCTCTGAAACGAGACACGAATAATCGGGGTGCTTTGTTCAACCTGGGAGTTCTGAATACGGAAGATGGAGAATACGAGCGGGCGATTAAGCGGCTAGAAAGGGCGAGGAAGAAGTATTTGTTTTGCTGGGATACTATCTCAGACTCAAAAAACGATAAGGAGAGACTCCGAAGATTTCTCGTGGATGATCTCGGTATCCGTTGGGCGGAAAATGCAAAAATTTACAAAAACTCCCAAGACAATAATATCTACATCACTAAGAAAAACATCACTAAGTATATACGCCCAGCCAAAATAAAACTCAATGCGGAGGTGGGAAAAGTGATCCTAACAACTATCTACCGTGATAAAATCCTCGACCTTAAAGTTGAAAAGGATAAGGATAAGCAAAATATATACAAACATTTCCTCAAAGAACCTGTGTGGTACAAAGCGACTTACCAACTGGCTGCCACTCACCATTACCAGGGCAGGCAGCAGCAGGCAGAGAATGAGGCTGAGAATTTGGTCACAACAATCCAAGAAACTATCAAAATACTGCAGAAAACTGAAAACAAGAAGTTAAGGGACTTCTTGGAGTCGTTCAGGCCAATGGCATGCATCATGTACGCGGCAATCGTGGTAGGCACTAACAAAAATGAGAGTCCTAAGCTGCAGGTCAATATCACTGAGTCCGACTCTACCGAACTCTCCTATGAAATTATAACATGTGAAGGAGGTAATAGTAGGTCAGATCCTTACACCGCCAAACTCACCTACAGGAGTCATTACGACTTGGCCTGCTACTACTCTGAGTCAGACAATAACGAAGATGCGTGGGAACACTTGAAGTATGCTCTTGAACGAGGAGGCGAAATCGTCCAGTGGGCGCAAAAAGATCCTTCTTTGGAAAAACTACGTGAGGACAAGAAGGGCGATTTTGACAAGCTGATTAAGAATTGTTCCGCTCCTGTAACGCCTTCTGCCGACTTGCTGCTCCTGGCAGGCTTGAGACTTATCGGGGCGACTTACGCTAAGCAATTAAAGGAGCAAGGAATCGTCTCGCACGACGACCTTATACTAAAGGCAAAAAATTGTCATGCACGAGAAGAGCTGGCAAAGAAACTCTGCATCGACCCTGAGCTCTTGCAACGATGGGCGCTTTTGGCAGATATGATGCGCATTGTGGGCATTGACACCCAATATGCCAACCTGCTGGATGCGGCCGGTGTGCACTCGCTCGATGATCTTACTAAAAAGGATCCGCAGAAGATAGTTGATTTGTTGTGCAAGCTAGATGCTCAGTTTTTGGTGAAGCAACTTCTATCGGTGGAGATAGTGAAGCGGTGGAAGGAAGAAGCCAATATTATCGACCCGAAGGTCATAGTATAGGATTAGATTTGTCACTGTAAGACCTAACAGCAAATTGGCCGCTT
>QENH01000172.1 GCA_003336485.1 Candidatus Methanophagales archaeon | reverse complement strand
ATTGTGGAAATGAGATACCCTTTTCTGATGAATTTTTTGACATTGT
Organism: Candidatus Methanophagales archaeon; assembly: GCA_003336485.1. Classification (GTDB taxonomy): domain Archaea; phylum Halobacteriota; class Syntropharchaeia; order Alkanophagales; family Methanospirareceae; genus Methanophaga. The sequence continues at coordinate 30,493 of QENH01000172.1, read as the reverse complement.
GTGGGCAGGAGATCTGATTGAACATATCTGCAACACAGATATTTTTGTTAATGAAGTTAATAGAGTTTTGAAAAGGGGCGGCTTATTTGCATTGAGTACTCCTGCACATAATATGATAAAAAATGTTATGATAGCGATTTTTAGATTTGAAAAACATTTTGACCCAGAATTCCCTCATTATAGATTTTATACCCTAAAAAGTTTGAAAAACGTGTTAGAGAAAAGAGGATTTAGGATAATTAAGGTTAAATATGTAGGAAGAACCTGGCCTCTCTCCAACAATATGTTTGTTATTGCTGAGAAACAGTTATATAAACCATATTATAGTCGTTACCACCACTAATAAGGAATGAAAAATGATAATCGCAATTCATCAACCGAACTATCTTCCATATTTGGGATTTTTTGATAAAATGACGAAGTCAGATATATTTGTCATTTATGATAATGCACAGTTTGAAAAAGGTGATTTTCAACATCGCAATCGAATCAGGATATATCACGGCTGGAAATGGCTCACAGTTCCCGTGGATAAAAAGACCAAACCAATAAATGAAATAAAGATAAAAAACGAAGTTGCTACGTGGAAAGGAGTTAAGTGGGTGGATGCACATTTCAAAGACATTAAAGATAATTACAAGGATGTGCCCTATTACAGTGTATATGAAGAGGGAATAAGGAGGATTTACGAGAGGAGATATGATAAACTGGCGGATTTGAACATGGAATTGATAAACTTTCTCATAAAAGCATTTGATATAAATGTGGAAATACTATTCTCCAGCGAGTTGGGATTTACGTCCAAATCAACAGAACGATTGGTGGAAATAGTGGAAACGTTGGGTGGAGATGTGTATCTATCAGGACCGAAAGGAAGGGATTATCTCGATGGCTCGTTATTTGAGAAGAAAGGTATAAATGTGGAGTTTCAAGATTTTAAACATCCTTTTTATAGGCAACGATATAAAGGTTTTATACCGAACATGGCAGCGATAGATGCGCTCTTCAATGTGGGGAAGATGCCAGGAGGGGAGTGGTGAATGGGATTTAAAGGTGATACAAATGATAGGTAAAAACGTTCTTGCGGTAAGTGCGCATGCAGACGATGTAGAAATAGGCTGTGGGGGCACAGTCGCACTGCATGTAAAAAAAGGTGATAATGTCATTATACTAGTCATGGCAGAATCTTCTTATACCTTTTATGATGGCACAGTTCTGCGAACAATAGAGGAAGGTAAAAAGGAAGAAGAGAAAGCCGCAAAAGTTCTGGGTGCTAAGCTAATAAATCTTGAATTCAAATCAAAAGAGGTACCATATTCGGTAAAATCCGTAGAAGCCATTAATAAGGTTATAGATGACTACAGAATTGATACTATTTACACGCACTGGTATCATGACACGCACCAAGACCATAGGCGAACGACACAATCGGTACTTTCTGCGGGGAGGCATGTAAAGAATATACTGATGTACGAGCCGGAATATCCGGCCGGAAGGTCGTATTTGGGTTTTCACAATCAGTATTATGTGAATATCGCATCTACCTTTGAGAAAAAGATGGAAGCGCTCAAAGAGCACAAAAGCCAGGTAGAGAAATATGGCGATGTCCTTTTGAAAGCAGTAGAAGCAAGAGCGAGACATAGGGGATATGAGATAAATACTGAGTATGCTGAATGTTTTGAGGTGCTCAGATTGTTGGGGGAGATATAACTAAACGTTTTTTTTTCTGAAAAAGGGTTTTATTATGTAAAAGAGGACATTATGTGGTCAGATGATAATTCTGCAACGGGTTTGACGGGAATAAAAAGGCAATATATTCTTATTACGCCTTGTAAAAATGAGGGAGCGAACCTTCCTAATCTCGTACAGTCAATAGTGGTCCAGACGATAAGACCGGTTTTATGGGTTATTGTAGATGATGGTAGCACGGACAATACACCAGAGATAATTAAAAGAGTTGTAAAAGAACATGAATGGATAAAATGTATCCAATCAGATAGCAGTAAAAGAGATTTGGGACTACATTTAGCAAGTATTATGCGGGGAGGATTTGATTTTGCCATTGAATATAGTGAGAAGAACGGACTTGATTATGAGTTTTTAGGTAATGTAGATGGTGACTTGTCCCTAGACTATACTTTTTTTGAGAATTTAATCATAGAGTTTGAGAAAGATCCAAAGCTGGGAGTTGCAAGCGGTGGGACCAATCATATTATTGGTGATAAGATAATACACGCAAAGTTGCGGGAAGATGAGCCTTCTGGCGGACACATGTTGATAAGAAAAGGCTGTTTTGAAGCGTGTGGAGGGATTCCATTGAGTTACTCGATGGATAGTGTGTTGAAAGCGAAAGCAAGATTGAGAGGTTGGAAAACGAGAAGGTTTGAAGAGAATATAGCAACGGAAATAAGAGATGTTGGCAGTGCAGAGGGTTACTGGAAAGGGTTTGTGCATCTAGGTAATGCGATGTATTACCTGAATTTCCATCCACTCCACGTGATTGCTAAAAGTATAAGTCTTTTTTTTAGGAGACAAGGGTGTATCAAAGGAATTGCCTGCTTAGTGGGCTATCTGAACAGCGCCATAAGAAGGGAGAAACAAGTGAATGATGAAGAAGTCAGGGACTATTTTTGGAACAAGTGGAAAAACGTTTATAAACAACCTTTACTTAGGTGGGGACATTGATAAAATTATCAAAAAGGGAGAAATTTGTGTTGGTTGGACTTCTTCTAATATTGAATATCATTCTCCGATTTCAAGTTGTTAATAATGAGCTCTTCAGCGATTCTTTTTTGATGCACATAATGGTGAACTCTTTAAATGAGTTTGGATATGCCCGGTGGTTTCTTCATCCGTTATCGGTCGCTGGACTCTACCCTGCTTCTTATACCAGTTCGATGCACTTCCTTCTTTCTGGTATCGCGCAGTGCACAGGCATGGAGATGAGATGGGCGATATTTTTGTATTGCATGTTTATCGGGCTCCTGAGCATGTTTACTGCTTACCTGATGGCGGGGGAGATATTAGATAATGACCTGTTTAAGTTTTTGGTAGCTTTTGGCTTCTCGACAGCACCCGGTGTTTTGGGCTACACAACATGGACGATCCCAGCAAGGGGTCTTTTTGTGGTTTTAACTCCGCTGTTCATCTATTTATTATTAAAATGCCGTACATCTCTTAAATACGTACCTTTAGTTGTCATTTTCGCTATATTCCTTTTTGTAACACATCATTTATCCTATTTCCTTATTCCCTCATTCTTAGCTCTTATTATCCTCCTTATTTGCTTCAAATTGAAAACACACATTACTATAAGAATACCAGAGCCACTCATGCCACTTATACTTCTTGGTGGCTTTCTCTGCATGTTTTCGATACCCTTCTTTACAGGCCGTTTCATCGAAGAATCAAGATATGCACCAATTAGTGTAAATTATGTGCGATATATAGGGATATTAGTCATCTTTGCCATTAGCGGGCTGACTTATCAAATATTCAAGCGAGATAAAGGATTTGGGGAATTGTTTCTGCTATTAACATTAATATTACTCACAATTTTCATCTATGAGCAAACGTATATGAAATGGTTCTTACCAATATTTGTAATCCCTTTTGCAGGTTTTGGTTTGATAAACGTTCTGAGAGAATCAGAAAAGAGAAAATACATATTACCTATAGTCGTCACCTTTTTGCTGTTAGCTATAAGTTTTTCTGCATATTTTCAATTTTTGCATACTTATGAAAAAACTTCGTTCAACGAGCGGTATATGGAAGAGTCAACATATAAGACAGGCAGATGGATGAAAGATAATATCAACAGTACAGCGATATCGAATGATGAAGGGTTTGGTAATAGGATATTTGCAGCATCTGATACCACGCGGTTTCTTGTTCCCTTTGGCATGATTGCTCAGATCTATGGTTTTATCAGCATTGATATCTCAGAGTTTGAAAGATACCCAATCACGGGAGAGGATTTTTGGTTTACTGGATATAAAGGACCTGCTATTGGAGAAATAGTGTGGCAATCCGTTCATATGCTACGGAGATCTCCAAATGATTTTAATATTACCTGGCTGGTAGAGAATGTGCGTTGTAAGGGGCGGGTGCGTTGGCACCACACCGGGAATCCCGTAGAGCTTCTTAATTATGCACATGGGAAAGATTGTGTATATGATTGTGGGAATATTAATATATGGAGATTATAAATAAATCACTCACCTCTTCGTTAGTATCTTTTTAATTATATCTATATCTTCCCTGTCAAAAGTTCTCAAAACTAGCAGTGCTAGTAAATATACTAATCCCGCCAAAGGAACTAACAAGAAAATATTAACATCTCTGAGATAATAAATAAAAGCTCCCATCGTTAAAACACTGATTACAGATTTTATTATTACATTCTGGATGCGGAGCAATAGTAAATACTTAGAAACGAAATAAAAGCTAAGTCCAAACAGTATTATCGTTGCCGCCACAGACGCAATAGCAGCGCCATTGTAGCTTAGCATTGGTATCAAGAAGAAATTGAGAATCACATTGGCAATTGCACATATAGCTATGCAAATAGCATTGAGTCTCTGCTGGTTTATTGACAGCAAGAGTTCTAACAATACCGAATTTATCGAAGTGAATAGAAGTGCCCAGATCAATATTTGAAGCACCATTACTGAACCCCCGAACTCAGTGCCAAAAATTAAGAAAATGATTTTATCGGCTATCAGAGTTGTGCCCATGGCAATAGGCAACATAAGGATTAAGATATACTTAATAGCAAGTCTATAGCTTTTTATTAATCTTTCTTTTGAACTCTTGAAAGACGCAGACATTATAGGGAATATGGATACCATAATGGCATAAGGGATAAGCGAAAGCGGCTCAGAGAGTTTATATGCTGCAGAGTAAATACCTACTGGAGCATCTCCTTGCATCACAGAAATCATTACAACATCGATTCTGAAGTAGAGTATCCAGATAACACCGTAAATTGCAAGAGGTAGCGCCTCCTTAAATAGATATTTCCATAATCCAAAATCAATTTCGTATCGAGGTCTAACGAATTTTTTGGAAAACAAGTAGTTGAGCAGAGTTTTAACCATTTCAGATATTACTAACGCGATCATCACTTGCATGAGTGTACCATTCGCAAAAATAATCCATACTATTAACCCTGCTGATATAACTTTAAAGGTCAACTTTGCAATTATGTTATATTCCATTCTGAGATTTGCCTGGAATATCGTGGTATAGAAATCACTGAACGATATAAACAGCACTGTAAAAGCAGCTATGTAAACATAAGTGGTTGTGTCCGCGGGATATGACATCAGAGTTATAATTGTCATGGATGAAACAACAGCAATAATGGTCAATATCCATCGTATGATATATGCGTTGCCAATCAATTTGGGTGAGATTGAGAGGTCACGAGCCATCTCCCTGACGAGGATTTTCTGAAAACCAAAATCCGTCATGATACCAAAAAAGGAGAGATATACGAATATGAAACTATACTTACCAAAATCGCTCGGACCGAGATACCGAGCGAGATATATCATTACAAATAAAGATATTATCCTGAAAATAATATCTCCTGCAATAACGATACCTGTATTCTTTGCAACTCTTTGAACGGTGCTCATGTAAATCACAGTTGATATAACATTTATGCTGCCCGCTATTAAATCATTTGTCATAACGTCTGTTTCAAGTATTCTGGTTATGGGTTTTGGATTGATGACTTTTTGTGGTCTATGATGAATGATTCGATGCTAGATAGAAAAAAGGGGATATTATATATATAAGAGAGAGGTAAAGTTAGGAGTATTGAAGTACAAGGAAAAAGGGGACATAGAAAAAATGGTATTTGAGATGTGTAATATTCGCGTAGTTATTAGGGCGAGCGTAGCTGTTTTATGCTTTTCGCTCTTATTCGCAGGTATTGGTGTGGCAAGCGCAGTGGACATTTATGTCGCTACATGGGGCAGCGACAGAGGAGAGGGAACACTTGAAGAGCCATGGCAGCATCCTGCTTATGCTGCCAAGGTGGCAGAGGCGGGTGATACAATCTACCTGCTAGATGGTACTTGGGATAACGAGCATATAGTTTTCGCAAATTCCGGAACTGAAACGAATCCAATAACACTCAAAGCATATTCTGGAACGCCAACTTTGGATGGCGTGGATGAAAGAGGAATAGGAATCAGAATAAAGGATAAATCATATATATCACTATCCGGATTTCTGCTGAAAAACTATGGTACCGGTGTGCGTGGAGAGGGTCTATTACGGCATATATCTATTAGCGATTTCACCATTGAGGATATTGCAGGGCAGGGGATAAGTTTTAATGGCGCTTCACTTCAGAACTCAGAGATAACAGACTTTACTATTCAGAACACAGGTGGTATAGCAATATCACATTTTGATCATAGTTCCTCAGATTGCCATGATGTGATTATCTCTCATTTTACTATAAAAGATATCGCTACGGAAGCTATCAATTGGCGGAATGCAAAAAGGATTTGTGTTCAGCATGGAGAAGTACGCAATGTGCAGGAGGGTGTGCATTTCCATCTAAGTATAGACGATTCGGTAATGGACAATGTGTCAGTCGTTAACGCCGGCAATCATGGTCTGTGGATTCATGACCATACACAATGTGATTATCCATGTCATAACAACATAATAAGGAACTGTTATGTTGCTTATACCAGGCATAACGCCATAGATCTTCATTCGGGAGTGTATAACACCCTAATAGAGAATTGTGAGTTGACGGGCGATAGTTCTATGGGTAATGGTGTGTTTTTTCATGATGGTGGGTCTGGTTTGACTGTCCGGAATTGTATCATTCATGGAGCTAGCCCTGCAGATGGCGATAGCTTCAAAGGAATAAACGTTGGACCCCAACCAGGGGTTATTGTAGAAGGTTGCACACTCTATAATCTAAAAAGTGCTATTGAAGGATCTGGCGGGGATTATACAATTAGAAACAATGTAGTATATTCCACATCTTGGCCGGATACAATTAAATTGGGCTCTAATAATATTTTGTGTGAAAATAATGATATTGGGGGTGGCAGATATAGGATTAATAATGGGCATGGGACAATAAGAAACAGCTTAGGTAATAGGTATCGTGTTAGAAGTGAAAATGGTGCAACTGTAACTGTTGAATACACAGACGGCAAGACTTTTTCTGTTGATGGTGCGGGTAGTTATACCTCCTATGTCATCACGTCAGAGGACCATGAAATAGAGGTACTGGGCGAAGTGTCAACGGGGACAATTGCAGGTGTAGTTACAACAACTACGGGATCGCCGATAGAAGGAGCGGCAGTAACGGTGGATGGAGCGGGAAAAAGTGATGAGTCAGATAGTTCCGGTGTGTATGAAATAACAACTGTGCCCGTGGGGACGTATCCTGTTACGGCGTCAGCGTCGGGATATGAAGATACATCTGTACTAGCGGTGGGGGTAAAGGCGGACGAAATAACGACAATAAACTTCCAGTTAACTGATGAAATCCCAAATGAAGTCATAACAGAGTTAGCCGGTTATTGGAAGTTTGACGAAGGTGCGGGAGATACAACACATGATTCTTCCGGAAATAACAACGATGGAACAATTCAGGGTGCAAGTTGGACAGAAGGCAAAGAGAAGAAGGGCTTACGTTTTGACGGTACAAATGATTACGTTGATTGCGGTCGGGATACGAGTTTGGAGCTTACAGGTGCTATAACAGTAGAAGCGTGGGTGAACTGGACGGGCGATGGCAACCCATATTTCGTTACTAAATGTGGAGAGGCTGGAGACAGATCTTATGATCTAAGTGGTAATACTAATGGAACAGTCGAATTTCGAGTAGGTGGAGTCGAATGCAAGATAATCAAATCGAGTGGTGCAGCCCAAGTACCTATTGGAGCGTGGGTATATTTAGTAGGGACATATGAGCCCTCAAGTTATGTCCGGCTGTTTGTTAATGGTGTTCTAGCAGAAGAAGAAACCACATCTGTCCCTGAGGCCCAGGGCGAGAATGGATTGTCCTGGTACCTCGGATCGCGAGAAGGGGATCAGGGCTGGTTCGAGGGTGTCATAGACGAAGTCGTGATTTATAACAGGGCGCTGAGTGAAGAAGAGGTTAGAGCAGCTTACGAGGCGTACGCCCCAAACATGCAGCCATTTTCGCCATACAATCCATCTCCTTCTGATGGTGCAACGGACGTGTCAATAGATGCGACTTTAAGCTGGACGGGCGGCGATCCGGACGATGAAGATACAGTGACCTACGAGGTCTACTTTGGCACCAGCATAAATCCTCCATTGGTCGCAGAGGATCAGCAGGGAACAACTTATGATCCGGGCCTGCTGAATTATAGCACAGAATATTATTGGCGGATAAATGCAACGGATAATCACGGCGCTTCTAATGAAAGCGAAGTTTGGAGCTTCACTACTGCTTCTTTATCTTTACCTGGCGCTGTTAGCGAATGGCATCTAGATGAAGGAGCCGGGGCGATAACTAAGGATTCATCGGGAAATAAGAATGATGCAACATTAGTTAATGACCCAACGTGGGTAAAGGGGAAGGTGGGCCATGGATTAAGTTTTGACGGAACAGATGATTATGCTGTTTGCGATCATAAATCGAGTTTGGAGCTTACAGGTGCTATAACAGTAGAAGCGTGGGTGAACTGGACGGGCGATGGCAACCCATATTTCGTTACCAAATGTGGAGAGGCTGGAGACAGATCTTATGATCTAAGTGGTAATACTGATGGAACAGTCGAATTTCGAGTAGGTGGAGTCGATTGCAACACAATCAAATCGAGTGGTGCAGCCCAAGTACCTATTGGAGAGTGGGTATATTTGGTGGGGACATATGAGCCCTCAAATTATGTCCGGCTGTTTGTTAATGGTACTCTGGCAGAGGAAGATACTACATCTGTCCCTGCGGCACAGGGCGAGAATGGATTGTCCTGGTACATCGGATCGCGAGGAGGGGATCAGGGCTGGTTCGAGGGCATCATAGACGAAGTCGTGATTTATAACAGGGCGCTGAGTGAAGAAGAGGTTAGAGGTGCTTACGAGGCGTACGCCCAAAACATGCAGCCATTTTCGCCATATGATCCATCTCCTTCTGATGGTGCAACGGGCGTGTCAATAGATGCGACTTTAAGCTGGACGGGCGGCGATCCGGACGATGAAGATACAGTGACCTACGAGGTCTACTTTGGCACCAGCATAAATCCTCCATTGGTCGCAGAGGATCAGCAGGGAACAACTTATGATCCGGGCCTGCTGAATTATAGCACAGAATATTATTGGCGGATAAATGCAACGGATAATCACGGCGCTTCTAATGAAAGCGAAGTTTGGTGCTTCACTACTGCTTCTTTACCAAGTTCTGAGCTTGTTGCAGACTGGCATTTAGATGAAGGAAGCGGAATAACCGCAGTTGATTCATCAGGAAATGGAAATGATGGGACTTTAATTAACACTCCTGTCTGGGTTGATGGAAAGGTAGGAAAGGGGTTAAGTTTTGACGGTACAAATGATTATGTTGACTGTGGTCTGGGTTCGAGTTTGAAGATTACAGGCGCAATAACAGTGGGAGCGTGGGTGAACTGGTCGGGCAATGCGAATCCTTACATCGTTACCAAAACAGGAGATTCCGATCATAGGTCTTATGATCTAAGTGGCAATCCTGGTGGCAGAGTAGAATTTAGAGTGGGGGGAGCAGACTGCAACACAATCAAATCGAGTGGTACCGTCCTTATACCTACAGGAGAATGGGTATATTTAGTGGGGACCTATGAACCTTCAAGTTATGTCCGGCTGTTTGTTAATGGTGCTCTGGCAAAAGAAAATACCGCATCTATACCTGCGGTCCAGGGCGATAATGGATTGCCCTGGTACATAGGTGCAAGAGGAGGGGGTCAAGGCTCCTTCAATGGCGTCATAGACGAAGTCGAGATATACAACAGGGCGTTGAGTGAAGAAGAGATAAGGGCAGATTACAAAGCGTACCCCACAAACCAACCGCCAACAGCCATCATTGATTCGATAACGTCAGAAACCGCAGAGCAAGGAGAAGACATTATAGTCTTTACAGGTCATGGCACTGACACAGATGGCTCGATAGTCGCATACAATTGGCGTTCGGACGTGGATGGCCAGTTGAGCACTACAAGTTCATTCAGCAAGCCAGCATCTGAACTTTCTGTAGGCACGCATACGATCTACTTTAAGGTACAAGATGATGAAGGTGCATGGTCAACAGAGGTTATGGTGGATTTGACAATAAATTTTGAGCCAGAAAATCTTCCGCCAGTTGCAACCAACACGAGCACAACAACGGCAACAATCGCTGATACCGAACCTACGGCAGCTATATCGGCAACGCCTACCAGCGGACAAGAACCATTAACCGTGGCTTTCACAGATGTTTCAGCATCATACGACGGAATAGAGGCATGGGAATGGGACTTCGATAACGATGGCGAAACAGATAGCACGGAGCAGAATCCAACACATGAGTATGCAGAAGATGGCGTGTACACAGTGAGCTTGACTATCTATGAAAGCGATGGTGACTGCGGGACCAAGACAAAGGCGGATTATATCAGGGTGATAAATGTGAACGAACCACCAGTATCCGACCCGAGTGGACCATACACAGGCACAGAAGGAGTTGCAATAGCCTATGGCGGAAGCGACTCTTATGATCCAGATGGAAGCATAGTCGCTTATGAATGGGAATTTGGCGATGGAAGCACAGCAACTGGTGTGGTACCAACGCATACATACGCACAAAATGGTACTTACTCTGTCTCATTGAAAGTGACCGATGACGAAGGTGCAACCAACACGAGCACAACAACGGCAACAATCGCTGATACCGAACCTACGGCAGCTATATCGGCAACGCCTACCAGCGGACAAGAACCATTAACCGTGGCTTTCACAGATGTTTCAGCATCATACGACGGAATAGAGGCATGGGAATGGGACTTCGATAACGATGGCGAAACAGATAGCACGGAGCAGAATCCAAAGTACGTGTATGCTGAAGAGGGCGTATATACTGTGAGCTTGACTGTCACGGAAAGCGATGGGGACACTGATACCCTGACAAAGGTGGATTATATCACTGTGACAAAGGTAAATCAAATCGAATAATCTGGCTCGAGGCGGAAGATGCAGATACAAAAACACCCGATTTTGAGATAGCTAGTGACACATCAGCATCGAAAGGCAAATATATTTAGATACCATGAGGCGTTGGTTTTCGTGCCAATGATGGATAAGCTACATATACTATCTCAATAGATTAGCCAGGTAATTATATTGTTTGTTTTTTTATATCATCAATTAACTATTCTTAATTAGGACATATCCCATTTTATGGGGCTTTTTTAGAGCGATTTGTTTTCGCTTGAATGTTTTCTGTGTTAATCGGCTATCCGATCGGTTCAATTTTTGAACAACACTTTATACCCTAGTCGTCTATAACTACCACCTACCAACAACATATGTTCATAACATATGTTTATAGGGGGTAGAAAAGATGTTTAAAAAAAGAGAAAAAAAAAAGATAGAAAATAGGGGTATAAATAAAAAAGGAAGGAAATTTTTTATATCGAGTTTGGCGGTTGTATGTTTTTTGGTTTTGTTTGCTGGTGTGGGTATGGCAACTGCAACCGACTACTATGTTGCTACAGGTGGTAGTGATAGTAACATAGGAACTTCGCTTGACCATGCATGGCAGCACCCATCTTATGCCGTACAGCAGGCACAAGCAGGTGATACGATCTACCTAGTAGATGGGACGTGGAAAAACGAGCATATGGTATTTGCGAATTCCGGAACTAGGGCGAATCCAATAACTTTAAAAGCATATTCAGGAACGCCGACTTTGGATGGTGTAGATAAAACAGGGATAGGAATCAGGATAGAAGATAAATCATACATATCTATATCCGGCTTTCGGCTGAAGAACTATAATATTGGAATAGATGGGGATGGACTACTGCAACACATATCTATTAGCGATTTCACTATTGAGGATATGAACAAGAACGGTATACTTCTAACAAGCGCATCAATACAAAATTCGGAGATAACGGATTTTACTATTCAGAGGACCGGTGGTTCAGCAATATATCGCACTGGTTCTTATTCTGGTTGTTTTGACATAACCATTTCCGATTTCGTTATAAAGGATATACCTGATACGGCTGGAACGGGCGGAATTTGGTGGGAGAGGACTAAAGGACTACATATTCAGCACGGAGAAGTACATAATGTAAGACATGGTGTTCAATTACAGAGATCTATAGATGACACAATAATTGACGACGTGAAAGTATTTGATGCAGCCTTTCATGGTATATGTATTACCGATCCTAATCTTGGGCCATATCCATGTCATGAGAATATAATAAAGAATTGTTATGTCGATCACACAGGACATAATGGCATAGACATTCAAGGGACATACGAAACTACAATAACCGATTGTGAAATAACCGGCAATGAAGGGATGGGTCAAGGTATTTTCTTTCGTAATTTAGGATCGGGTTTGACTGTCCGGGATTGTATCATTTATGGTGCTAGCTCTGCAGATAGCGACAGATTCAGAGGAATTGTCTTTGGGTCCCAGCCAGATGTTACTATAGAAGGTTGCACACTCTATAATCTAAAAAGTGCTATTGAAGGATCTGGCGGTGATTATACAGTTAGAAACAATGTAATATATTCTATATCTTGGTCGGATACAATTAAATTGGGCTCTAATAATATTTTATGTGAAAATAATGATATTAGGGGTGGCAGATATAGGATTAATAATGGACATGGGACAATAAGAAACAGCTTAGGTAATAGTTATCAGGTTAGAAGCTACAATGGTGCAACTGTAACTGTTGAATACACAGACGGCAAGACTTTTTCTGTTGACGGTTCAGGTAGTTATACATCTCATGTCATCACGTCAAACGACCATAGAATAGAAGTACTGGGCGAGGTGTCAACGGGGACAATTTCAGGTGTAGTTACAACAATTACTGGGTCGCCGATAGAAGGAGCGGCAGTAACGGTGGAAGGAGCGGGCAAAAGTGATGAGACCGATAGTTCTGGTGTGTATGAAATAACAGATGTGCCAGTGGGGACATATACGGTTACGGCGTCAGCGTCGGGATATGAAGATACAGCTACACAGTCGGTAAAGGTGATTAAGGGCGAAATAACGACACTAAACTTCCTGTTAACCGCAGAAGCGTCACAAGACACTACACCGCCAGCTGCAGTAACAGATTTAGCAACAAGTGATCCCAGTTCTCATTCAATTACTTTAACCTGGACAGCACCAGGAGACGATGAAGATACAGGAACAGCCACCAAATATGATATTAGATATTCCACTTCGGCAATAACTGGGGCAAACTGGGATTCAGCAGTTCAATGCACAGACGAACCAACCCCTCAAGAAGCAGGAAGCACTGAAACCTTTACTGTAACTGGGCTCTCTCCAGATAAGGCATATTACTTTGCTCTGAAGACAGCAGATGAAGTTACTAATTGGTCGGATATATCTAATAGCGCAAGTGGGACTACGACAGAAGAACAAATCGAGTTAGCTTGTTATTTGGGGTTTGATGAGGGTTCTGGAAATACGGCAGAGGATACATCTGGGAATAACAATGAGGGTACAATTCATGGCGCAAGTTGGGCAGAAGGCAAACTTGGAAAAGCATTAAGTTTTGACGGCACAAATGATTACGTTGATTGCGGTCGGGATACGAGTTTGAAGATTACGGGCGCAATAACAGTGGAAGCGTGGGTGAAATGGACGGGCGATGGTAACCCGTATTTCGTTACCAAAACCGGCGGTTCTGCTAAGAGGTCTTATGATCTGAGTGGTAATGCAGATGGGACAGTAGAATTTAGAGTTGGCGATTCCGACTGCAAAACATTCAAATCGAGTGGTACAACGCCAATACCCGCAGGAAAATGGGTATATTTAGTAGGGACATATGAGCCCTCAAATTATGTCCGGCTGTTTGTTAATGGTGCTCTGGCTGAAGAAGATACAACATCTATCCCAGCGGCACAGGGCGAGAATGGATTGTCCTGGTACATTGGATCGCGAGAAGGGAATCAGGGCTGGTTCAAGGGCATCATAGACGAAGTCAAGATATACAACGGAGCGTTGAGTGCAGAAGAGATAAGAGCAAATTACGAAGCGAATCCCACAAACAACCAGCCAACAGCCATCATCGATTCGATAACGCCTGACACGGCAGAGCAAGGAAAAGCGACCGTATCCTTTACAGGTCATGGCACTGACACAGATGGCACTGTAGCCACATACAATTGGCGTTCGGACGTGGATGGCCAGTTGAGCACTGCGAGTTCATTTGGCAAACCGGCATCTGAGCTCTCTGTTGGCACACATACGATCTACTTCAAGGTTCAGGACGATAAAGGTGCGTGGTCAACAGAGGTTACGAAAGACTTGACAATAATGGAGCCAGCAAACCAGGCTCCAGTAGCGGATCCGAGTGGACCTTACACAGGCACAGAAGGAGTTGCAATAGACTATGACGGAAGCGGCTCTTATGACCCTGATGGTAACATAATCTCTTATGACTGGGACTTTGGCGACGGAAACACAGCAACTGGTGTGGCACCAACGCATACATATGCACAGGAGGGCACTTACACAGTTACATTGAACGTGACAGATACGGAGGGTGCAATAAACACGAGCACAACAACGGCAACTATCGCTGATACCGAGCCCACCGCAGATTTCTCTGCAACGCCCACCAGTGGAAGCAGGCGATTGACGGTGGAATTCACAGATAACTCGGCATCATACGATGGAGTCGATACCTGGGAATGGGACTTCGATAACGATGGCGGAACAGATAGCACAGAACAGAACCCAACACATGTGTATACTAAAGCGGGTGTGTATACCGTGAGCTTGACTGTCTATGAGTGTGATGGGGGCAGCGATACCATGACGAGGGAGGATTATATCGAAGTGATAAAGATGAAAGAAAAGATAACGGCAAACCCCTAGCCAAACAAGCAAGCAAGCCACACAAACCTTCTGATCGGAATTGCCACAGTTGCCCTTGGCACGTTGTCAATCGATGGTTCGGTCGAAGCCCAAATGGCGAAAGGGCAAATAAATGCACCATGATGTGCAGGGGCACTTTTTTAGCCCCTTCTTTATCTTGTAGCTGCGATAACGGAGTCGCTGGGATTCGAACCCAGGTCGTCAGGTCCGGAACCTGACAGGATATCCCCTACCCTACGACTCCTCTGTGTGCTCTTCGGAACTATCGCGATTCTAGTATGTAAAGATTATTATTTCTTTGGTGAAGTTTTTAAAACTTTTTGAAAGAACGGTTTTTTAACACTTCTATCCCCGGCAGATGCTTATCGACGAAATATCGCAGGAATGCACCACCTGCAAGGCTGACATGGGCATTAGACATGCTCTTCCGATCTATTCCCACATCACTTATTGCTGCTGACGTATGTCCACCACCGAGAAGCGAATAGGCTTCCGAATCAGAAATCGCTTCAAAAATATCGTGTGTGCCCTTTGCAAATGCCTTATCTTCATATAACCCTGCGGGCCCTTTCATTATCACCGTTCTTGCATTTCTTATTCGTTCTGAATATTCCTCTCCCGTCTTCGCCCCTATATCATATGCTACTTGGTTAGGCTTTAGCTGCGCCACGGGTATTTCTCTTCTCTTGCCATCTATTGCGACTGCAACATCCTCGGGATACTTTATTATGTCCTTACCCTTCTCCAGGAACCTTTTAGCTTGCTCCAGATTCTGCATAAAATGCTCATCCTCTTTTTGTTCTTCCCCTAGCTCAATTGTACCACTCGCATATAGGAAAAGCGTCCCAAGAGCACCGGTTGTAAGTATACTCTCTACTTTTTTACGCTCCAATGTGACATTTATTATATCAAACACTTCTTCTGGTTTCACACCACCAAGGATATAAACACACGGACTTTTTATTAGATATGCCGCTTTTTCCAGAGCTATCAACTCCCGCTCCATCAATCGTCCTATCCCGGCATCCAGAACCGTTGGAAATCCAACTACAGATGCGTGCGATCGATGAGCCACAGAGAAGGCATCATTTATGTATATGTCTGCAAGAGGTGCAAGACTCTTCACAAATAACGATTGGGAATGCTCCTCCGGTGTTTTGCTAAGTGTCTCCTCTGCTAGCATCCGCACATTATCGAGCAACAAAACTTCTCCGCGATCAAGACCCTTTATCGCCGCCCTCGCACTTGGGCCCATTATATCGTCAATGTATTTCAAATCCATGAAATTTCTGAGCAATTGCGCATGCTGCTCCAGATGCATAAAATCCGCTTGCCCTGCACGACCTTGATGCGCAAGGATAACGACCTTCGCTTTTTTATCCAAAAGCTTCTGTATCGTCTTCGCGTTCTCCACTATCCGCTCCTTCATCTGCACTTGCCCATCTATAACCACCGAGTTTATGTCCGCCCGAAATAGGACTGTTTTTCCGTCTAGATCGAAATCATCTATCGTCAAGAAATCCTTTACTTTCTCGTTCATAATCCCTCATCCTACCCTTCCTTTCGCTACACGCCTTCCGTCTCTAGCCGCTTTATCATGTCCACTACCCTGCAAGAGTAGCCCCATTCGTTGTCATACCACGCAAGCACCTTCACTAAACTGCCACCCACCACATTTGTATATTCCGCATCAACAACCGCCGATAAGCTCGAGCCGTTATAATCTATAGAAACGAGAGGCTCATGAGATACGGCGAGGATACCCTTCAAAGAAGTCTTTGACGCTTCTTCAAAAGCATTGTTCACCGCTTCTCGAGTAACTTCGCTATCCAGCTCGGCTACTAGATCGACAACCGAAACGTTAGCAGTAGGGACTCGCAAGGATATTCCATCCATTTTGCCCGCTAACGAAGGTAAAACGATACCTAATGCCGCAGCCGCACCCGTTGTCGTTGGTACTATGGCCATAGCTGCAGCACGCGCTCGCCTCAAGTCATTATGCCGCCCATCGAGGAGCTTCTGGTCGCCGGTATACGCATGAACAGTGGTCATAAAGCCATGGTTTATGCCAAATTTGTCCTCCAATACCTTCGCCACGGGCGCCAGGCAATTTGTGGTGCAAGATGCAAGAGAGATAATATTATGCGTGGCAGGATCATACATCGCGTCATTTACCCCAGGGACAAGAGTTACATCCGGCTCCTTCCCCGGTGCCGTTATTATCACTTTCTTGCAGCCTGCTTCGAGATGTTTCGATGCCCCCTTCCGATCCCGAAACGTCCCCGTGGATTCCACTACCACCTCCACGCCCAAATCGCGCCATGGTAAGTTCTCCGGGTCGCTCTCACCCAGTATCTTTATCTCTTTACCATCCACAAATAACGTGTCGTTTTCCGCTCTTATCACACCTTCCTGCTTACCATGCACGGAATCATACTTTAATAAGTGCTCAATCCAAGAAGCGTCCGCAGATCGGCTATTTATCGCTACAAAATCTATCGCTGAATTGTCCTCTAACGCTGCCCGGAACACAAGTCGTCCAATTCTACCCCATCCATTTATTGCTACCTTCATCATATAATATTCAGTAACTTAATATATAAATCTTAGTTGTTGGATCGGCATTGACACACGATTCATTCGTCTGCTGTGACATAAATGTAATTCTCATAAGGTTGCATCAATGGATAATAGTCCTTATCCGTACCTAAACCTGTGGGTAGTGTGTATGGCGTCAGAACATCACCAATACCATCCCCATCTGTATCCTGCTTTATAAATGTGCCAAATTCTTCTCTTAAATATTTGTTGGGCCAGTAGTTGCCCATGTAACTTGTGTATCTTTCACCGTTATAGATATAGGTCATTTCTAAAACGGAATTCCAGATGGTAGTGGAACTCGTAGAATGAGCGCTACAATTTATGAAGTTATTTGTGAAAACCAGATTATCATGTGAATACAGGAGTGAAAGACCCTGCCCGTTGTTTGTTATATTGTTCTGGACTAATGTGTTATTGTTCGAATAACCCAAAAGGATACCAAGCTTGTTCTCTGAGTTTGTGTTCAGAATCAAAAAGTTATTGTTAGAAGAAATCATGTTGATGCCCCAGTTATTGTTCGAAATAGTGTTGTTTGCTATGATACTATAGCTCGAAAAAAACGAGGAAATGCCGTCATCTGTGTTCGATATCTTCACATTATCTATCACGGAACCCACAGAATAGGCGAGCAATAGCCCCACACTATTCTTCGTTAGCGTTAGGTCTCTCGCAGTTATATTTATGGAGTCCACGATCCCTACAAAGCCGGCGTCCTTTGGTATCTGTCGATCTCGCTGATCTATCCAATAATAAATGGGTTTTCCATCTACGCGGTTACTTGCATCTATATCGTGGTAAAAGTGAATAAGACCATCGCCAGTAACACCAAAATTATAATAATTGCCGTCCATCATGTTGTTTTTCAAGGTGCTGTTGCCGGATTTCTCCAAGTGGATACCGACCTCTTTATTTGCACTGGCTGTGTTGTCTGCCAGGGAATTACTAGTTGAAG
This sequence comes from Candidatus Methanophagales archaeon, assembly GCA_003336485.1. Lineage (GTDB taxonomy): Archaea > Halobacteriota > Syntropharchaeia > Alkanophagales > Methanospirareceae > Methanophaga. The sequence continues at coordinate 11,846 of QENH01000172.1, read as the reverse complement.
AAACCAAGTAAAAGCCCATTTCAGTGTTCAATGATGCGCTATTATCCTCTAAGATGTTTCTGTTAGAAGACATTAATCGTATGCCGCTCTTGTTGTTAGAGTTTACCCGGTTATTGATTAAAGTGTGGTTGTTTACTAATTCAAGGCCAAAACCATCATACTTGTTCGCGTTCGCGACATTATTAATTAACGTATTATTATATGATGCATTGATGAAAAAGCCATCATAATTGTTCTGGTTTGCAGTATTATCAACAAAAGAATTGTCGTTTGAGTAAAACAAGAAAATACCATCGTAAGTGTTCGACTGGACATTGTTTTTCTCTATTATGTTATTGTGCGAGCCTGCTAAGCGGATACCATATGCATTGCTCGATACATTATTGTTACGCACGGTATTATTATGCGAACGCCACAAACGAATGCCATACCGGAGATTTCGCTCTACTGTATTGTTAGATATTATGTTAGAATCTGAATAATTCAGGTAGATGCCATCGCCAGGGTTATCAGATGCGATGTTGTTTATGAGCGTGTTTTTGCTTGATTCCGACAAGAAGAAGCCATAGGGGTTGTTCAATGCCCGGTTATCCGTAATATTACAGTAGTTAGCGTGAACATACATACCTACCCTATTCGTCCCTGTTGCATTTTTCACGGTGAGCCCATTTATACGCACATGATCGGCAGTCACCGTCAATACATGATCATTTACTCCCTCTGGAGACACAACAATTGTATGGGCAGGTCCGTTTTCAGACCGAATCGTCAAACGCTTGTTCACTTTCACGTTCTCGAGGTAAGTACCATCTCTCACGATAATCGTGTCACCCTCGGTGGCATTGTCCACCGCCCCTTGAATCGTTACATAATTGTCGGGCACGTAAATAGTCGCAGAAGAAATCGTTGTATCTGATGCCCCTACATTTACTGCGATACCACATCCAACCGCCACCAAAACAATTAAAAACGCCAATACGATACAAATGGCTAGATTTCGCATTTTTGTCACCTTCTTTTTACCCGCCCTCAAAGTTAACAATTACCTCTGTATGTATTAAAACTTTGTGGAATTTACCCATTATAAACTTTACCCGTTTCATGCATTAATAATATTTATAACTATAAGAGTATGGCTAAAGGGGATATCTCCTATGAGGTAAGTTTATGAATTGCGCAGGTTGTAAAGGAAAAGCATGCCATAGAGGCAAGGACTGCACTGAAATAGCAGAAGAAGTAAAAGAAGAATACAAAGACGAAGTACTCAAGTTGCTTAGAGTCTCTACACGTATAGAATCAAGGTATTACATGCAGAAAACGCGTATAGAGGAGCTGATTCTATATGCGAAAGAAATGAACTACAAGAAATTAGGCGTTGCCTTTTGCATAGGTATGCAGAAAGAGGCGGGAATCATATGTGATGTCCTATCGCAATACTTCGATGTGTCTTCTGTATGTTGTAAGGTATGCGGGATTGACAAATCCCATTTCGAGCTGGAACGTCTCCACAATGATGTAGAGGCGATGTGTAATCCCCTAGGCCAAGCAAAAATATTAAATCATGAAAAGACTGATTTGAACATCATCCTGGGATTATGTATAGGTCATGACATCTTGTTTACAAAATACTCGGTGGCGCCGGTAACAACTCTTGCTGTAAAAGATCGTGTACTCGCTCATAATCCTCTTGGTGCGATATATTCAGCGTATCATATGAACAAATTGATGATCAAAAACGAAAAACATTAATGGCTTCAAATGTTTTTATACGCGGAAAAGGATAGTTGTTCTATGAGTGTAATCAAGAGACAGAAATCAGTTTTTGTAATATCCGGTCTTCTAATAATGTTTGTATTCTGTGTAATTTCAATAGGTGCGAGTGCAGAGGGCACGAACCTTCAAGCCACAGGAATAGGAATGGATTTGGGAACGGACGATGATTTTCTAATGAGTAGCGACAAGTTTGAATATTTTGAATATGATACGGATACGGATACAGATGATGATGGATTAATGGATACGCTTGAGTACTCGATAGAACAAGGTATCAGATATTTGTTTTCCACTAGAACGGATCCCAATAGATTAAGAGGAGAATTCGCTATTTTTGAATCTTCAAATATGAATATGTCAGACGAAGTGTATAGAAAGATCAATTTTGGAACTCCATTTGTATATCATTCATTAGGGTTCTTGGAAAATCTCACCTTAAATCGATCAATAATGGATGATATTGATATTATGAGAACTGATGCTATATCTTTTATGCAACGGCATAGAGAATGCGATGAATATGATGGTCCAAATGTGCCAGGGGTTGATACAGGGGGTGCAGTTTGGCGCTATTATTATGCGTTCGGTGATCATATGCTACTGCGAGCGTTCTTTAATGTCCCGGATATAGATGATACAACTGTGATATTACAAGCGCTGTATGAAAATGGTGAAAATATCGATGATTATTATCCTACTACTGCTACGGATTATTTTATAAATTACCAATTACGAGATGCTTTTATAACCCACAACGCTTTAGTCCCCCCTATACAACTTCAATATAACAATTTTAATACTTGGACTTATGAAGGAATTCCGAGCCGCATTTATAAATCAGAAGATTATGACGTAGTTGTAAATGCAAATGTCCTATTCTTCTATTCGACCCAACTTAATACCTCGGATCTACAAACACAAATACCGGAAGTTTTTGATTATATCAATTATGGCATCGCGAAAATGAATGAGAATAGAGAAAAGGCTATCTTTCCTGGATCTTGGACCGGAGTTAACATTTCAATGTATTACCCATCCCCTTTTACTTTTACTTTCTTTCTTTCGCGAGCATATAAAGATGGCGGTGCACCTATTACCGGCAATCGATCTATAAATATTAATAAAATTGAAGAGTATATACTTGCCGATGATGATAAAGACGGGCAACTAGATAGACAAAGTAGAGACGGAAGTTGGGGTAATTTTGAACTGATTAATGGAACAAAAACGCTTGTTACTAATGATCTTGAAACAGCATTGGCTACTCTCAGCTTATTAAACATTTATGACACTTTAAACACGTCGGATAAGGTTATAGCGAACGCAGCAATAGATAACGCAATCAAATTTTTATTAGAGAATCAAAATCCTGATGGCAGTTGGGACAGTGCATTTTGGTTTCAGGCACCACAACCCACAAGGTATTCTGGTTCCGCAGAAATAACCACGGGGTTCGTTTTGGAAGCGTTAGCAAAATATCGCGCCATTCGCCCTAAAACAACCGTCGCTGTCTCGGATCTGTGATAGAAATCACCGACTTCACGCACCAATTCACATACCGCTTCTTCCATATATACTCGCCACCTTCGCGTTCTACCGCTTCCAAGATGAAATACGTCTTATCGCCATCTATTTCTGGACCGTCATCTTCCACGTCCATATCATGACCCACGCAAACGCTCTGATCACAAAAGAACTGGCATTTGCCGTCGTAGAAGTAAAAGCATCGGAATCTCGGCATTGTCATTCCCAGCGTCTTCCCTTTCCAGGCATCGGTATGCATGAATTCTCCACTCTCTGCTATCTTTTCCGCGATTTTTATCCGCTCTTCTACATCCTCGATCCTTCGTAAATACTCCATCCCTTCTACTTTTAGCCTTATGCTCTCTGGTCTTTTGTCCTCTTTGGGGAAGAAGTCATCCACGTCCGCTTCTATTACATCCCATCGGTTTAGCCAGTTTTTCAATGGATATATCCGCTTCAGTTCCCAGTATTCATTTGCTGCAATTGCATGTTCCTTTTTGGAATAGAGAATAGTAAGCCGAACCTTCTTGGGTAATAGCTCCCGGAACTTACCTGCCTCAAACCATTTCCGTAATGCCCAAACTGTTCTCTGGCCGCGTTTGAACCGCACCAGACCGATGTCACCCTGCAATTTCTGCACGTATACATGATACGGCGCTTTCTGTTTTAGCTTTGTCGAACTCGCCTTTATCTCGTTCCATGTGACCGGTTCCGCTTTCTCTTCCAGTATCTTCTCTACCTCTTTCCGGAATTTCTCGTAGGGCATAAGTCAATGTTTCCGGCAATCGCAGTTAAAGATTTTCGCTTTTTCCCGCAAATCATAAACCCCAAATCCTAAACAATTTTGAATTTTGTGTTTAGATATTAGAATTGGAATTGATGTTTATATACTATTATCACGTATGTTTCTTTCAATAAAATCAAACTATGATAGAGGTGTGCGAAATTGCCTTTAAAAATAGGAGGAAAAGACTATGGATAGGGTAGGATCCAATCTCGGTTTCAGGTTCATGGCATTTGGCTACAAGTTTCGCGATTTATTTCGACCTCGCATGGTCATCCTAAAAGAAGTAGAGATAAAACCAAGGGATCACGTGCTCGATTATGGCTGTGGTCCTGGAAGTTATATTAGCCGTCTTGCAGAATTGGTAGGCAAAGATGGGAAAATCTATGGTCTGGATATCCACCCACTTGCAATTCAGAGTGTTCTACGTATTGCTTCAACAAAGCAACTGGCCAATGTGGAAACCATTTGTTCCGATTGCAAGACGGGATTGCCGGATAACAGCCTCGATGCGGTTCTCCTGTATGATGTGTTTCACAAATTGAGCGAGCAGGATGCGGTACTGGAGGAGCTGCATCGGGTATTGAAGCCGAACGGGGTTTTATCCTTCTGTGACCACCATATGGGAGAAGATGAGATTGTATCAAAGGTAACAAAGAGTGGCTTGTTCAGACTATCGAGAAAAGGTAAAAGAACATATAGTTTTTTAAAAGAGACATTATCTATCATTAATCCATCATCTCCGCGTTCTCTGCAATCTCAGCGGTAAACAAATCTCACCCTTTTCGCACTTCCTTCTTCTGTGCCATTCGATAGCCACAAACAACACTCATATGCCCGCTCAACTTTTCGTCCAACTCATCACTGCCCGTATCAACCATAAGAACCGGCGTTTCACTCAGTTTGTGCGGTGTTGCAAGCACAATTACATTCGCAACACCGACCGCTTCTATTACTTTTGCACTTATCTGTTGACTACCACGTCCGAATACGAACCCCTGCGCGCCAATAGGACTAACCATTATCTTCGCTTTCTTCTCATGCTCCAATAACCGCATCAAGTCACGCTCGTTCATATCTTTACCGACTAAAACGCCTTCTTTCACTGCGTCCACACCAAGTAACGTCTTCTCCTCGCCCAAGCCAAACAACTCCGCGATTTTATGGATTGTCGTTCCGGCACCTAAGATGTAAAGCTCGTCGTGAATCATGAACTCAGAAGCGAACCTTGCAATCTCATCCTTCGCTTGCTCTTCACTCACACTCTGGAACAAGCTTTTACCCTGCTGTACCAGAACAGGCTCATAGGGTGTGCGTGCATACCCAAATACCTTCATCTGCAGCTCGTTTCGTCTGTATGCGTCCTCATCGGTGTCCATTACCTCTGCATCACGCAATTCTGATTTGACAGTTACAAAATGCTCGACTAATTTCGCGGCACTCTTTGGCGTTATCGCAAATACCGCTGAATGCATCTTCACACCCGCGGGGATGCCTAATATCGGGATCTCTTTTCCTATTACACTGTACACATTCCTCGCCGTTCCGTCACCGCCACAGAACAGCAGTAGCTCTACCTTGTTATCCAAAAATAGCTTACATGCGTTCTTTGTGTCTTCTCTCGTGCTCGTTCCATCGAACGAGTATACCACTTCATAGTTCTGCTTTAATAATGCATCTTCGCCCATCTCGCCCGAGCAAGTGAGAATAAAATGGTCTGCATTTAGCGCATCCATGCATTTCTTCGCTCGTTCTAATGCTATCGGTTTAGCACCCCTCATCCGTGCTTCCTCTACCAGTCCGTCCGTTCCTTTTAGTCCTACAGATCCGCCCATTCCTGCTATCGGGTTGATGAGGAAACCTATTTTCATTTTAGTCTAGTAAACTTTAAAATTTCATGGCAGATAAACTATAACTTCTACCTATTTAAGACGTGATTTACACTGATTTACACCGCTTTAATTTCTTCTGCGTTAATCTGTGTTAATACACTATATTCTTGAACAGCACAAAGGCTGGGCTATGGCATTGGGATTTAATAATGGTGCCCCTCACGAATCAGAGGTCACGGAATTTGTGTATTCCAATGAGGATGGATTTGAGCTATAGTTTAACGTGAAAAAGACAAAGAAGGAGTGCCGAGATAAATGCATAATATCCAGTTGGTGAAAATCCAACCTGAGGAAAGGTTAGCCGCCACCTCAGAACTGAACTCTGCATCCTGTCTGGTAACAGGCTGTGGTGAAGCCAGGGGAATGGGATACTGGGCCGCAACGCAAGTGAAGGGATTCAGCCACGAAATATTTATTGTTCCGGAGGTCGACGTTGTCTTGTTGACGGAAGGCAGTACTCTCATCGCCGATAGTCTTATTGGGACATGGCAAGGCGATGCGAGCCCGGCGGGGTCCGAGACCGTGGCACGGTATCAAACGGATATTATGGGAACTCGGGAGACCCTGGGTGTTCTCCTTTCCGGAGTATGTTCTATCAAGCCTATAAACGGTAAGATAGTACAGACGACACTCAGGGAGTCGGTGCAGCGAAGCTATCTGCTGGTCTTGTGGGTGCAAGTCCCACCACTGCAATTCTCAGTTTGGCAGTGTAGTTATATCCGACAGCCGTTGGGGGTGACTCTGCGGCTGAAAGCTCGGAAGTAAAAGCCCTCTATAGGGGGGCGAGCAACCAGAAGGGCCGTAGCGAGAGCGAACGGAATAGACGCCGAAATGAGTGCTGATGTAGTTGCCAAATCTTTTCCGGCTCTAGATGATGGCTATTATCCTTGTGGAATGAACTGAGGGATGCACACAAGGAGGCTACCGGCGGACTGAAGGCGGCAATTCTGGATAGAGCAGCAGAGAAAGCTCGAAAGGTCTGTGAACCAGTCAGGATGACCCTACGAATGACAAAGACCGTTCCTATAACCGAAAAGGGAAATGGAAAGGAGGTTTGCAGACTGGCGGATGAGGTCGCTAAGCGAAGAAGCTGGGATGATGATAAACCTGGTGGAGCGAGGACCTCTGGGTTCAGGAGAGACAGCGGGGACAAATCCTCCAGACTCAGTGCTGGGATAAGGATGTTAACATAACCAAAGTCTCAAAGCGTGGGTCAAACCTGTTCATTTGAAACAGATAGTCGTGGGTCAGACGAAATGTGTAGCAGGTGTACAGGGAAGGGCTCATTGCGAGCTTAGAGGCACCTGAACTTGAAGCCGTATTGTGGGAAAACCCGATGTACGGAATTTTAGAGGGGGCACTGGAAACAGGGCTATGGCGCATCTATACAGACACGAAGCTGGAAACGGTTGATACTGATATCGATGGCTTAAGGCTACTGCGCCAGTGCTCTACTCGACGACCAGTTCATAGTACCGGTGATGTGGGGTAATGCCCATAGAGGGAAGGGACTGGCAGGAGCGCGATGGACTGGCAGGGACACATCCACCATACTAAGAGATGGGCAAGGGGTGTCAACAAAACGGTGGTCCATAACTCTACGAGAACGTAGGGGATGTACTCCTGAAGAGCCGGATGAGGGAAAACCTCAAGTCCGGTTCTGTGAGGGGGCTCATAGTAACCTCGGAGCTAATACTCCAATAGGAGGTGGACTATGAGCCCTACTCGACAATTTATCACGGAAATCAAAGGGATTGCTGCCGGAACAAGCGAAGCTGGAGTTGAGATTCCCTATCAGGAACTAATAGCAGGGAATGGTATTATGGAACTTCTTGGTTATTTGTGGCCGGAGGTTAAAGGGGAAGAACCGCGGAATAAAGTGTTCACGCTCCATCTGTGGTCATTACGATCTTGACCCAATGGAATTCTGGCGGGAAAGACTGCCTTTTAATCCCCAGGGAGCAGTGGACGGAAAAGTGATTGACAGTAAAATGGCTGAGCAGATGAGCTTTTGGATGTGAAAAAAAATTGATTATTTTATTTGCGTACACCTGTATTTGAAAATGATAGAATGTCAGGACTTCTCTACGACCACCAAGGCTTTCACCTTAGCCTTCAGCGACTCTTTACTGTCTGGATCAGCCACAAAACCACCAAAACATTCGACTGCCCGATCGTCTATCTCCTTGACTGAAAACTCAGCTCCCTTGTTCCCTTCTACATCCAAAAGGTAACAATCTATAACCTTACCCTCCATTTCCTTTATCTGGCTCGGAATATTGGTAGGATCGTCTCCCTTCATTGTAAAAGTTACCTCTCGCGTGTCAATTTCGGGCTTACCCTCTTCACCACGACTTCCAAGCGTTACTAAAACTATAACCCCTGCGCTGAACTGACACACAATAATGTGCATAAGTCTCTAAGATGACGGTATCGACAACTTCCTGGTTGAACGTCTTATATGTACCCCGTACGATGGGCCCTTCAAGATGCGGAAAAGTACCACTAACCGCTAATCTAATTTTCTCAATACCCTTTTTGCCCTCTCCTTTCATTTTTCTCCTATCACACCCTATTTTTTTTTATCCCGCTCTCCATCATGACTTTTCTGGCGTCACTGCCAATTATAAGCAAAGGCAGTTACTATACAGGCATAAGACCCGCGGATTTAATCACGTTCTCTACAGTTGTCTCTTTCAGGTCAAAACTAATAGATTCGTACGCTCTGGATGCTGGGATAGCAATCTCTATCGGCTGGATATTGTCAATGAATATTGCCAGATCCACTAGGGGCATATCTTTGACACAAATGTCTATCTTACCCTCAACTGCGGATACCGATTTTTCGCCAGGAAAAGCTGTTTCTTTAAAGTTTGTTTTTTCGGTGGATATTTGGTCCGTTAGTAACAAAACCGTATGCCGGTCATGCCTAAGTTCATGCCTCGTTACCCTTTTCTCCTTCGCTTCCACTTCGCCCATCTCTTTTAAGTGCTTGAAATGGATTCGCTTCTTCGCATCTTATCTCGAGTACTATCGGCAAGGAGCTTACTTCTTTAGAATTATAGCAACTTTCTTATTTCAGATAGTTTTATCCTATCTTTCCCTTTTAATGAGCCATCTTTACCTCGAAATCCTTTGATACTTCCTGTCCTGATGCGATGAATATAGCCCGTGCTGTGTACGTTCCCTCAGATACTATATCTTCAGGATTGACCTTCCAGACCTCTGGGAATTCATGGAAATCCCCTCCTGGGATGTGGACCGGGGTAATAACTTGTGCAAATACCTTGCCCTGACTCCAGGTCCATATAGTCTTACCTTCGTGCTCGATGAAAAAATCATACATCTGTGTTGAGGGACAGAGCCCTTCCCAGATACTCCGATAAGGCCATTTTACCATTAGGGTAAGATCCATAGGCTGAGACGGTTGTGGTCCGGGAGGCATCTTATTTACCCAGAGGATATCAGTGCCGAGCTTCAGGTCGACAACAAGCCTCTTTTCTCCTTTTACTCCCGTTGGTTTGTACTTCATGATATTTTTATAGACGATCCCATTTAAGCTCATTGCCCCCTCAATAGTTACTTTCCTAGCCAAGAATTTGTGCAGTTCTGGGTCTTCTTCCCATAGGTGGGCATGCTTTATTACTTCATATTCCTTATAGTCGAACTGCTGAAGGAAGTATGTTGGTCCTTCAGACTTACTTCCTATAAGATGCAGCTTTGAGAACAGGTATCCGTCAAATCTCTCCATTTTGTCGTCTCCTTTCATTAATTTTCCTTTTTATTCTTCGAAGTATATAAAGCTTTCGATTTTATTTGGTATGTTACTCAATTGGCTAATACATGACTTTCGGCGATGGTAATTTCAACGACAGGTTAAATCAGACCATTTCAAATTACTCATTGGGTCTCCGGCCGTATTTTCTCCATTATAGTTTCAATATCTTTTAGGATTTGATGATTTTTATCAGTAAGTTTTTTTCGTCCAGCACCTTTCTTACGAAGTTTTTCGGTTTTACCAAAAAAAATTCCGTTTTCAACTTCGGACATCCCTTTTTTTATCGTTTTATAATCCATACCGGTGAGTCTTCCAACTTTCGAGATTCCGCCCCAACCAAATTCTAACGCCTTTATACCTGCCAACTGTCGTGCTTGCACCTCATTAAGACTACCCAAAAATCCTATCCAATGTTCGTCAAGTAGGGCTCATAGTCAACCTTCTATTGGAGTATTGGCTCCGCGGTTACTATGAGCCCCCTCACAGAACCGGACATGAAGTTTTCCCTCATCCGGCTCTTCAGGAGTACATCCTCTACTTTTGTTTTGATAGGGCATAGAAATGATATATCTTCGGTTTTGGCAATGGATTGAAAGAGAGAAAACGATTGAATTGCCCCCAATTATAGCTCTTCCTCTGGCTTCGCCGGTTTATCCACTTAAAGGCGAATTTTGTCGTATGATAGTAGAAACTCTGCAATCCCTGTATATTGCCACTTATACCGTAGTACTGATAATGTCCAGTCATCTTTTGTGCTAACATAGGCCACCATAGCACTAATATCATGCGATTTCGAACGCCCTTTAGCCACAGATTCATTGTTTTCATCTTCTGCCTGAATTTCTTGCTAGATGTCTTCCGCCCCACTTTAAATTTACCGTTTCTGGTTTTATCGCAGTAGAGCGTAAAACCAAGGAAGTCAAAAGTAGCACATTTCTTTCCCTGTTTCCTTGCTTGCTGACAGGCATAACGACCAAACTTAATGATTCTGCTCTTCTCTTCCGAAATCGTCAGTCCGAATTTAGCCAGTCTTTCCCTTAATGCTTTCCCAAACGCTCTGGCTTCATCATCGTATTGAAAACAGACAATGAAGTCATCCGCATAGCGAACTAGCTGTGCAAACCCATTTAGCTGCTTCTTCTCCTCTTTCTCAAACCAAAGGTCCAACGCATAATGGAGGTATATGTTGGCAAGTATCGGACTTAATATCCCTCCCTGTGGAGTGCCTCTATCAGTCTTCTGATATTTTCCTTCCTCCATCACTCCAGATTTTAAGAACCGGGCGATTATTCGCAGCAAGCTTGGGTCTACTACACGTTGTTTCAGGCATTCCATCATGCATTCGTGATCCACCATATCAAAGAACTTCGTAATGTCCATATCCACCACAGAGTTAACCGGCTTGGTCATGATGATCATGTCAACCATGTCCAGCGCGTCATGGCAACTGCGGTTGGGTCGAAACCCGTAGGATACGTCACAGAAGTCCTCTTCAAAGATAGCCTCCAGAATTTTCTTTATCGCCAACTGGACGATCTTATCTTCGAGAGCTGGAATTCCTAGCGGTCTTCGTTCCCCATTTGACTTTGGTATATAGGCTCGTTCAACTGGTTGTGGCCTGTATTGCTTCGCTATCAATCTTGTTACCAAATCTTCTATATTCTCGTCTAAGTTCTCTTTATACTTTCTCCATGTTACCCCATCAATGCCGGGAGCTTTATCTTTCTTTAACTCCCGGAAACATTCCTTGAGAAAATCCGCCGTTAGTAAGTGCGCTAATGACGTAAACTTACAGGTTGGATCTTCTCTGGCTTGTAGAGTTATGGACCACAGTTTTGTTGACACCTCTCGCCCATCTCTGGGTATGGAAGGTGTGTCCCTGCCGGTCCATCGCGCTCCTGCCAGTCCCTTCCCTCTATGGGCATTACCCCACATCACCGGTACTATGAACTGGTCCGACTCCCAGAGTGTCGTCTGTACAGTCTTACCGTTTATAGGTTTGATAGGACATACTCCTGTAAGGAGAACACTCTGGGCCTCCCGAGTTCGCATAATATCCGTTTGATACCGTGCCACGGTCTTGGACCCCGCCGGG
>QENH01000173.1 GCA_003336485.1 Candidatus Methanophagales archaeon | reverse complement strand
TGTACGGCATCTTGAATTTCGCCAATTTCGCACATGGCGACTTTTTAACTCTTGGTGCTTATCTCGCATTCCTGTTTAGCGTAACGCTAGAGCTGAATTTCCTATTAGCATGTGTATTAGCGATTTTCATCACAGCCCTTGTGGCGGTATTTTGCGATTATGTAATCTGGAAGCCCATGCGTACGAAAGGTGCAGGCAGAGTTACTTTGATCATCATCTCTATCGGATTGGCACTATTCATAAGGAATTTTATTGTATTCCTCTGGGGTCCGAGCATTAAGGGATACGCGCTGCCAGTAAAGCGGGGAATAGAACTGGGAAGTGTGGTCATCACGCAAAATCAAATCGTGGTGATAATAGTAGCGATGCTATGTATGCTCTTAGTCCATTATTTATTGAAGCGGACTACAATGGGAAAGGCCATGCGGGCGTTATCGGATAACCTAGACCTTGCGAAAGCGTCCGGGATTAACGTTGACCTAGTAATAAGATCTACGTGGGCGATTGGAATGGCTCTTGCGGCTGTGGGCGGTATTTTATACGGGCTGCAGATAAATATAACGCCGAATATTGGTTGGTTCTTGTTGCTACCCATGTTCGCAGCCGCAATTCTTGGCGGTATCGGTAACCCCTATGGGGCGATGGCAGGGGGGATGGTGATCGGGCTAGCGCAAGAACTGAGCACAGCCATCTTGCCGACGGAATACAAGTTGGCGGTAGGGTTCGTAATAATGATCGTGGTGCTTTTGGTACGACCACAAGGGATAATGGGCACAGGATAGCTTTATTAAATGGGCCATCTAATCAAGATATATCTATACAATACAATGATCGACTATATAATCACCGTATTGCTGATAGCAGCGATTTATGCCATCTTCGCTTTAGGGTTGAATTTAGAATGGGGGTTTACCGGTCTGATCAACTTCGGGCACGTTGCATTCTTGGCTATAGGAGCATACACAACAGTGTTGTTGAACTTGAGCGGAGTTCCGATACCCCTATCGGTGATTGCGAGCATGTGCCTTGCGGGGCTGTGCGGCGGTCTATTGGGAATCCCTACGTTAAAGTTAAGAGCTGATTATTTGGCAATTGTGACTATCGGGTTCGCGGAAATAATAAGATTTGCCCTGTTAAATGAAGGATGGCTTACGAGGGGTGCGATGGGCCTGTATGGCTACTCAAGACCATGCGAAGAGCTTATAGAATACTTACACTTGGATTACAACACATTCTTTTTTCTCGTTGTCTTGCTGATTCTCGTGCTCTGCTATTTAATACTTGAGAAGCTCATAAAATCGCCCTGGGGACGTGTGCTCAAATCAATACGAGAAGATGAGGAAGTTCCGACTTCGCTTGGCAAGAACGTTTTTCGCTATAAGATCCAGGTGCTCGTCCTGGGATCCATGATAGCAGGGCTTGCGGGTTCGCTACTTGCATTTTATTTGCAATACATAAATCCCTGGAACTTCGTACCATTAGTGACTTTCTATGCTTGGATTGCCGTTGTACTTGGTGGTAGCGGGAATAATAAGGGTACGGTGCTGGGTGCATTTATACTCTGGACTTTCTTCAGCGTGACACGGTTCGCGCAGGGATATGCCCCCCTCAGTCCAACACAGATGGGTGCGCTCAGAATAATGATTATTGGACTTTTGCTAATAATACTTATGATGTTCAAACCCGAGGGTCTATTAGGAAAGAAAGAGGAATTAACGCTAGAATCCTAAAGGTGTAGAACCACGCGATTTCACAAGATTAACGCTAAAACTTTTTAGAAAAAAGTTTTAATATGCTATTCGGGACAATTAAAGGTATGTTATCGGTTCAAAACGTGGACAAAAGTTTTGGCGGGATAAGGGCAGTAGCGGGGTGTTCCTTAAAGGTGGATGATGGTGCGATTATAGGGCTCATAGGACCCAATGGTGCGGGCAAGACCACCCTGTTTAAGATAATCAGTGGCTTTGAGAAGCCGGATAACGGTGCAATCCGATTCGAAGGCGAAAATGTTGCGGCTACAAGTAGTTTTGAGCTTGCAAAACGAGGTCTTATTCGCACGTTTCAGCTCTCAAAGGCTTTGACGAAGCTGACTGTGGAAGAGAACATGATGCTTGCACCACAATTTCAGCATGGTGAGCGGATATGGAATATATGGTTGCGGGCTAAAGAAGTTAAGCGCCAGGAGGAAGAGAATCGAGCAAAAGCTATTTCCTTACTCGAGCTCTTTGATCTTCTACCATTAAAGGATGAGTATGCCGGTGCTCTTTCCGGCGGCCAAAAGAAGCTGTTAGAGATGGCAAGGGCGATTATGGCAGACCCGAAGATGCTTCTCCTTGACGAGCCTTTTTCTGGCGTTAATCCGACTCTGGCAAAGAAGCTCTTGGGACATATACAGGACCTGCGAGAGAATAAAGGCATGTCATTCCTCATCATCGAGCACGATATGCCGATGATTATGCAATTGTGCGATTATATATACGTGCTCAGTAAAGGTAAGGTTATTGCGTCCGGCGCGCCAGATGAAGTGCGGGCCGATGAACGAGTTCTGGATGCTTATCTTGGAGGAGTATGAGAAGTGCACTGAAGTTTTAGTGCGGTGTGGTTTTGGGGCAGAGGTTTGTGTAAGCGAAAGTCTACGTGGATACAACAGTCCCAAGCGCATGCTATGATGACCGGGCTTCGGACAGAAAACAGCTCACAAGAATATTCTGGGCTGAACGCCTGCCCGATTTTAATCCTGTAATATCAAATATCGTGTTATCAGAAATTAGTGATACACCGGATGAAGAAAGGCGTAGAAAAATGGAAAAGCTCGGGGAAGGATTTAAAGTGCTTGTGCTGGAATTTTAAGCATATTGTCAAGGTAAGCACACGCAGAGCAGTAAATCTTTTTAATACATTAATGGGATATGAAGTAATAGAGATTGTGGCACCACCGGAACTATAGGAAGTGGTATTTATGAAGAAGTTGACAGAAGGCGAAAAGGAGCAGCTCTGGAAAGAAGTCCGAGAAGAGTTCTTGGGAGATGAAATGATGGAGGAAAAGATTATGCCCCTTGATATGCAACGTCAGATAACACCGCATATACGCTGCGGGCTAACGCCCTTGCCCTTCGAGACATTCATTGCCTTTGCAACGTCGTATACCTGGGAACGTTATACGCCATAGCCCAAATTAAGTCTGAGATATTGCAAAGGGAATTTAAGTTATGAAATATGTAAATACCGATGTGGTAATTATAACATTCGATGTGGTAATCGCAATAACTATCGGAGCGATAACTAGCTATTGGATAAGCGGTAGTACTTCATTACTAATAGGAGCAATTTCTTTCTTTTCTATTGAGTTAATACGATTGAAATTATCCACTGAAAAAATCCTTGAACAATATAACCTTATCAATTCATTAATAAATCTTTTGAAACCTCATGACAAAGTATCCGAGCTTGCTTTACTTTACGGATTAAGAAATTTATCTAAATTTACCCCGGAGTCTGTATGGGTTCCTAAAGATTATGTCCGGGATTTTTGGAAAGATTGTATTAGTAGAACTGAGACTAAATTTAGCATTATTTCCTATGTCTCTCCTGATGAACTATAGAATTTAAAAGGGTGGAAAGAATTTTTACTTACAGTACAAGAAGAAAGAATTAAAACTGACTGTAAAATCGAACGTATCTTTTGTATAGACTCAGAATCAGAGAAAGAAATGTTAAAAGATGTAATGTTGTCTCAGCAAAAGATTGGTATTGATGTAAGATATCTTTTAAAGGAAAAATTACTGTCTAATAAAGTTGTAAATGAATACTATCGTGATATTGGAACATTGGATGTAGCAACAATAGATGACTCTTGGGTACTGAGAACTCACTTAGACAATAATAGAAACATCATTAGTGCTAGTACAACCAGAGATAAGGAAATACTAAGGAAAGTTTCATTTGTATTTCGAGAGGCAAAGAAAATTGCTAAAATGGATTTTGTTGTTTAATGAAGCATGGCGTATAACACAGCATAAAAAGTTCGTATCTTACGGCACACACCCAAATTTTTACTTCGCAAAAACTTCTTTTATGCTGGGAACATTATCTGAAATTGTAAGAAAGCAGAAAAAATTATGAGAAATGGCTAGCTAAAGAAATCACAAAATTTGAGAGGTTTACCAATGTGTGCTTATTATCCTGAATCAAAAGTTGAAATCAAAGGGTTTACAGCAAAAAAGTATGATGTATTATTGGACTTTGTAACCTTTGGTGCATATTCTTCGCTCATACAAAAAGCGATTCGGTTAATGCGTATCAAATCTAACGATAGGATTATTGATTTAGGTGCGGGCACGGGTAGGAATGCATGTTTGATGATGAAGTATCTCTCTACAAAAGGAGAGTTGATAGGACTGGATATTTCTAACGAGATGATCGCCCAGTTTAAAATGAGGTGCGCCGGTTTAATCAATGCCAAAATAATCAATCAAAGGATTGATAAACCTTTGCCCTTTGAAGATGTGTTTGACAAGGCTTTTATCTCTTTTGTATTGCATGGATTCCCGCAGGAGGTCAGAAGACAAATCATCAGAAATGCCTTTAAGGCATTAAAAAAGCATGGTGAATTTTTCATTTTTGATTACAACGAGTTTTCACTAAAGGAAATGCCGTCTTATTTAAAGATTCCTTTCAAGCTCATAGAATGCCCTTATGCATTTGATTTTATTGAAAAAGATTGGCAACAAATATTGGCCGAAGAGGGATTCAACCATTTTGAGAAACATCTCTTCTTCGGCGGATATGTAAGACTCCTTAGGGGGGTGAAAGTAGGCTCTCATGACAGGACAACGGAATAACCAAAAAGAAGTTGACTTGGCTATTGAAAAATTGCGGATAATAATGCAAAAAATTATGAATGAAAGAGGTGGCCAGAAATGCTAAAGCTCATAGATGTTGTCTCGGGCTATACGGACGTAAATATTATCCGGGGAGTGTCCATAGAGGTAGCTAAAAAGGAGATAGTCACGATAATAGGACCCAACGGCTCCGGCAAATCAACATTAATGAAAACCATTTTCGGGCTCGTGAAGTTAAGAAGCGGGCAGATAATGTTCGATGGTTTGGACATATCGCAGTTGAGAACGGACAAAATAGTAAGAGAAGGGATAGGCTATGTACCACAGGAGCGAAACGTATTTCCTTCGCTCACTGTGCTGGAGAACCTTGAGATGGGTGCATTTACCCACATGGATGGTTTCAAGGACGGACTAGAAGAGTTTTATAGCATATTCCAGGACTTGAAGAGGAAGAGCAAGCAGAAGGTGGGCACTATGAGCGGTGGAGAGCAGAAGATGATAGCAATAGGCAGGGCGATGATACTCATGCCCTCACTCCTGTTACTTGACGAACCTTCAAGCGGGCTCTCACCTAAACTCCGCGACATGCTATTTAATAAACTCGTTGAGATCAATGAACTTGGTACTGCCCTTATGATAGTGGAACAAAATGCAAAGCTGGCGTTAGCCGTAAGTCACAGGGGTTACGTCCTGGAGCTGGGAAAGAAGAGATTTGCAGGAGAAGCGAAGAGCTTGCTCGTAAATGAAGCGGTGAAAAAGCTTTATCTTGGCGGATAGCATCAAAGCCCGAAATACCTTCAACTACATACAAATACAAAATGAAAACTTAAATAATAGAAAACGCTCTAAGTTAACAGCAATACATTAAAATTAAAATTAAAATAAAATAAAATAAAGAAAAATGAGCACTAACTCCTCAAAAGCCGAAGCTCCACTAAGAATTTTGAACTCCGTGTTCAATCACCACACTTTCCGCTCACACCAAGAAGAAATAATTGAGAATGTATTAGCGCAAAAGAACACATTAGCTATTTTACCCACAGGTGTTGGTAAATCAATATGTTTTCAAATACCAGCATTGATATTTGACGGTTTAACAGTAGTAGTAAGTCCTTTAATCGCCTTGATGAAGGACCAGATAGACAACCTAAAGAAGCGCGGCATCTTTGAAGCTGCATATATCAATTCCATGCTCGATCAAGCCACGAAGGAACGGATACACAAGCTATTAAAAGAATCGAAATTGAAGATGCTCTATGTCGCGCCGGAAACATTCGTAGATAATAAACTGATGAGTATCTTGAAGACGTGCAATATCAGTTTAATAGCGATAGACGAGGTACATTGCATTTCTGTCTGGGGCCATAACTTCAGACCGGATTATTTACGGCTGCAGCGGGTAATAGCAGACCTACACAACCCGCCACCACCTGTTCTTGGATTGACCGCCACCGCCACAAGAACAGTCGAAGCGGACATACAAAAGCAACTGGGCATCGAATGTGACGTGTTTAAAGACAGCTTTGACCGAAAGAACCTGCTGTTTTCCGTTGTTCCTATGCGGAAGAATAACAGAAAAGAATTGAGTTTGAAACGACTTTTAGGTCAACTCAAAGGCTCCACTATCGTTTACGTTAATTTTACAAAAACCGCGGAATGGCTGGCCTCATATTTGGCCGATTCCGGATTGAGTGCATCCTATTATCACGGTCAGATAAGGGATAGTGAAGAGCGGAAAAGGATACAGAACGATTTTATAAACGGGCGAACGCGAATCGTAGTCGCCACCAATGCCTTTGGCATGGGTATTGATAAAGAGGACATAAGGGCAATAATACATTATAACTTACCGAAATCTATTGAGAATTATTATCAAGAGGTTGGTCGTGCAGGGAGAGACCAGAACATCTCTAATTGCATCTTACTTCACTCAAAAGGCGATGAAATACAGTTACGGAAGTTGATTCAGCGCAATACGCCTTCTGCGAAGCAAATTAAAGCGGTGCTCGATCTCTTGACACAGGAAGAGGGCGATTTGATCTATGTGAATGTGAAGAGGATAGCAAACGAGTTGACGCTGGACGAAGTCCCCATTAGATTGATCTTGCATAATCTTGAGCAGTTAGGCGCGCTAAAAACGTATTTCAGGGTTTTTAAACGCGCAGTGGTGAGTGTGCAGCATGCTGATTTTGGATCGCTAAAATATCGCCATGATGCAGAGAAGATATATAAAAATACGTATTTTAATGCGTCCTTAAATAGGTGGATGGACCTGGACATGTTGAGTAGTGCCGTTCAAATATCCGTCTCGCGGATAAACAATGTGCTGCGTGAGTTGAAGACCGCAGGCAGGATAGAACTTGTAGAGCGTGATTTCTGCACGCCTGTTAAAGTCTACCCGAGCATAAAGGATGTGGACATAACGGATCTTCATCAAATCCTTATCCGATTAGAGATTAACAGCATGAAAAAGATAGACACGATAGTGGAATATGTAGAGAGCAAAGAGTGCAAGAGGAAGTTCATTTTGAATTATTTCGGTGAAGAGTATGACGGAGATTGCAATGCCTGTAGTGTTTGCAATCCGCTTTTAAGTCTTAATGGTGATGGTTTTGAGCGTAGCACCGAGCCACAACCCGAATTGAGCCCCACTACCGTAGAAGCGGAATTATTAGATGAAAATGCAAAACTCGCGTTTAGTATCCTCGAATTGGTGAGAACTCTTGACTTTCACGTGGGCCGAACATTCCTGGCCAATATATTAACCGGATCGAAATCAAAGCGGATATTTGAGCAGAATCTGCAAGAATCTCGCTACTATGGCATCTTGAAAGGATATACGGCCGAGGAAGCAAGAACGATTATTGATCAGATGATAGCAAAAGGATATTTGATCACCAAACAGGGTAGTTCGAGCTATCCAAGACCTCAATTATACCTTACCAAGTTGGCCGATAAGGCATTAGAAGAACAGATGCCAATAGGGTTGCAGTTGCCCGAGAAGAAGGCGGAACTATGCGAAACATGTAATTTGAACGTGCTGGAAGCGTTGAAGGCGTGGCGGAAACGAATTGCCGCTGAAAACAGTATCCCCGCATATTGCGTCTTTCATGATAGCACGCTAATCGGTATAGCAAATCGCTTACCGAAGACAACTCAAGAGTTGCAAACTGTAAAAGGGATTGGCGAGAGGAAGATTGAGAATTATGGTGATGAGATATTGAAGATAGTGGAAGAAGTAGATCAATAGACATGAAACATTTAAAGAGCGAGGAATGGTACCCGTGGAGAAGGCGCAGCGATAAGAAATACCCCTGGGAACGTTATCTCAATACGGACTTCTTAAAATCAGAAAGAGAGAGAATAAATGACGTAGCGGCATGGACAAAGAAATTCCAGCGGGGCCCATATCATGCCCCGTTAGAGGATGTGTGCTACTATGTACTGCCAATTGAAATCAAATCCCGTTGGCTAACTTATCTTGAAGAAGGGCATACCGAATGTAAAGGACTTTCTGCACTCAGAAACTGCTCTGTCGAGCCATTGGTGGCATTCTTCCCTTCAGGTAGGGCACCAAGGGATTACACACCAATTAGAATTAACTCTTCAAAAAAAATCGCACTGCTCAATAGTTACACAAAATCCACATTCGTACAAAATGCAATAACAATAGAAGATTGGGACGTGCTCGAAATCGATTTCATCTATGCTGATGTGCGCACAGAGAGTAACTTTGTCAGTAGGATAATAGAAGAGAATACCAACACAGAAGAATCAATGGCAAAATCTATAGCAGCACCCCTTATAAGTGCCCCTTTTGTTTTAGGTGGCATAGGTGGCATCTCTTCCGCTTCCATTCTTGACGAGAGAGAGCTTTCGCATGGGCTAAATATAGCACTGCAAATGATGTTACCGCCAGAATATAGGTCTTTTTTACCGCCAAAATCGGGAATAAAAGGAAAGAAAATAGAAATATTGGAGGGTATATCTATTCATCTCGCAGAGAAGATCCTCACAGGTAGGAATTATGTGCGTTCCGTAGAGGGTCCAAATTTTGGTATAATGGAACTAGAAAGAAGTAAAAGGGCTGCTTTTCGTGGTGAGTATTCTATTCTCGGTGCATTGATAAACTCTCAAAGCAGAGGGATAGAACTCTATGAAGAGCTGATACACAAGTTCTTTGAATCAGAAATTTGTATACCTAATCTTGGGGAGCAGGTAGATGCTGATGGCGTACTAAACTTAATAGAAGCTATAGACGAAGATTCAGGGCTGCAAATTGCTTCCCTGAGGCAAAGAAATCCTGCGATACGCATATCTGTGCAAGAGGAAGAGAACTTTCGTAGACTCATAAACGCAGATATAGATGTTGTGCTAACGGAAAGGATACGCGATGATGGTCTCAGAGACATCATAACGGAGATGAAAGTTGATGCTTGCGTAGAGAACTTGAAGCGGGAAGCACAATCAATTGCAAGGAGCGAGAATAGAGACTGTGCAGATTTGACCGCTTTAGAACAAGCGAGGAGAACTTTCAAGGATCGTCTCTGGATGTTGGAGGATGATGAAAGGTTTAGAAATATACGATACAATGCTAGAGCAGAAAGGGGCGGAATTAGGGTTTCTATTTTAAAAAATACCTTACGAGAACTTAGAATAGCAACAGCAGAGGAAATATACCAGAAAGTGAATTCAAATACTGCCGCCAGAACTTTTTTCCGCGACTTTGAGGATCTAAAGCAACTTTTGATTTGGGCAGAGCGAAATTATACTGTGTATAGAGATTCTAGAATGAGATATGGATTGGTTTAGATCGGAGGACTTAAAAACTAAGTCATTGCTGTTAAAGAGATAAAGCGAACTGATATCTGATGCAGGATACATGTTTGTTGTATCTCGTATCTTGCATCTTCTGAATTTCTCGTTGTATATAGTATATTTTTTGCCACCGAGTTTTATACACCGAGAGCACCGAGTATTTTCCCGCTGCTCTGTGTGCTCTGTGGTCTCTGTGGCTAATTAATCATTTTTTTTCTCGTGAAAATCTGTGTGATCTTGTGGTTTGAGAACAAATATTTAACTTCTTCATGCACTAATACATATAGATTAGAAAGATGCACTGGTCTAAAGTAATTGCAAAGGAGATCGTAGATAGTAGGCGTGAGACAAAGCAAGTTATCGCTACGGGTATTACACCTTCCGGCGCCATACATGTGGGTAACCTGCGCGAGATAATCATTGGTGATGCTGTACATACTGCTCTCAGGGATATGGACGTGGATGCGAAACTAATATACATCGCTGATACTTTTGACCCTTTACGGAGGCGATACCCGTTCCTTCCCGAGGATTACGAAACGCATGTGGGCAAAATATTAACCGAGATCCCGGACCCAGAAGGATGTCATTTGTCCTATGCCGACCATTTTTTACAGCCGTTCCTTGATTCTCTTGAGCTTTTAGAGATAGAAGTAGAGATTTACCGGGCGGACGAGATGTATAAGTCAGGACTGTACGTAGACGTAATAAAGGAAGCGTTTTTGAGACGGGATGAAATAGCACAGATATTGGAGGACGTTTCGGGACGGCAAATGTCCGAGGACTGGACGCCGTTTAATCCAATCTGTGACGCTTGTGGCAGGATCACAACCGCAATTGTAACCGATTATGACCTAGAGAAGGAGGAAGCATATTACGAATGTGAATGCGGTAACAAGGACGTTGCTTCGTTTACCGGCGGTGGTAAATTGACATGGCGTGTGGATTGGGCGGCAAGATGGAAGATACTTGGAGTTACTATCGAGCCCTTTGGCAAGGATCACGCCGCGCCCGGTGGCTCTTTTGACACAGGAACGCGAATATCCACAGAGATTTATAATTATGATGCGCCTTATCCTATACCCTTTGAGCATATCCACTTGAAGACACAGTCAGGAGAGGGCAAGAAGGCGAAGGTTACTTCTATGTCTTCCTCTAAAGGAACGAACATCCCGGTGCATGCGATAGTAGAAGCAGTGCCACCTACGATTTTAAAGCATGTTATCGTACGTGTGAGACCGGATAAGCATATTGAATTTAACCCCGCTCTACCGATACTGTACTTGATAGACGAGTATGAGCGAGAGATAGGCGGTATAGGTAAAGGCGTTGCGGGAGAAATACCATTCCGGCATCTATTGGCACTAGTTCAAATTGCACGGGGTGAATTCCCTAATCTTATTGAAGTCATCAAAAGGAGCGGCTATGCCGTTCACGGCGATGATGCGGAATTAGAAGAGCTACGTAAAAAAGCGGGATATGCCGAGAACTGGCTGCGGACGTATGCGCCCCCGAGTATGAAGTTCGAATTGCAATTGGATGTGCCGACGGAGGAACTAAAGCAATTGTCCGAGCCGCAAAGAAAGGCGCTGGGGGGCTTAGCACAGGATATACAGGATGGTATGAACGCTGAAGATTGGCATAATCGGATATATGATGTTGCTTCGGCAACAAATATGGAGACGAAAGAGCTATTTCAGGCGATATATATGGCGCTCTTGAAAAAGCCTTCGGGGCCTCGTGCAGGTTGGCTACTTGCATCTTTAGACTCAGAGTTCCTGCGTAGTAGATTCGAATCTGCGGCTGAGATTACAAGTTAAAATGAAATAATATAACGACACATTTCCGACACAGATTTATCTTTTTTGTTTCTCATGCGACGTTTTACCGTCACAGAGCAGAGCAGAGCAGAGCAACCAAAAGTAATTAGAAGTTTGTGATTTTCATCTGCGTAATCTGTGTTAATCTGTGTCCAAAATACTTTTCGTATGATACTCTTTTATTTTGGTTTTCTGGGCCATAAATACTTAATCGAACACACATGAAAAAGACTCACGTATAAGAATATGATAGGGGACTTCGGCTTTCAAAGCGAGGTATTTGAGATTTGGCGCTTGTAATTTGAGATTTTCGCTCTATACCATGCTATACAAATACTTGTTGTTAATTCGGAGATTTTACATCTTGGCAGTGACTACGGTATCATAGGTGGTGGCTACAAAAAATCAACCCCTGAAACAATATCAATAGGCAAAGGCACACTGGTGATTATGTTCACAGACGGTGTAGAAGAATTAATAGATTTGTCACGCTATGACAGGATCGAGGTAGATGTGCATAAATTAGCGGAACGGATCATCAAAGACTGGCGGATAGAGAGAGATGATGCTGCCGTATTAGTGTATAAAAGGGTGTGATACCATGATAGAAACGACCATAGGAGCTAAATATTATGGCTTGTTACGGGCCCATTTCGCCAATCCGCAAGAAGATTATTTGGCTATGGCGGCAGAATTGGGCAGAGCACTGGTAAAGGCAAATATACCGCCGGAAGAGATAGCGGAATTGCATGAAAATGCCATACAGCGGTTAGGCGTGGAATTCCCCGACACTAAATTGATTGGTGCTGCTAACCTCATATCACAGCCGTTAATGGAACTACTCATGGCGTATGGTTTAGCATTCAGAGAGCGTTTGGACGAGCGCGAGCGTGCGGAGGAGAAGATAAAAGCATCGCTGAAGGAAAAAGAGGTGTTGTTGCGCGAGATACACCATCGCGTGAAGAACAATCTCCAGGTCGTTTCGAGTCTGCTCAACATGCAAGCACGAGCTGCTAAAGATAAAAGCGTAAAAGCTATACTATCCGAATCGAGAAACAGGATAAATGCTATGGCGCTTATCCATAGTCAATTATATGAAGGCGGGAACTTATCAGAGATAAGGGTGCGACCTTTAAGGTGGAATTTGAGATGGCGGAAGAGTGAAAGAATTACGCATTACGAGTTATGGATTATGTATTGAGCAGACACTTGCCAACCGGCGTGTGTCGCTAAATAGATTGAAATAAAGATATAATAGCAGCGAGGATGGTAAATCCTACACCCAAAAAGGTAAACACCATTAATAATCGTTGTTCCATTTTTTCATCGTATGAAAATCAATGCGGACGAAAAGAAAATGATGCACATGAGAGAAACTATACATATCACAAACATGCCTTATTTATACGTGTAAAATGTCATTTGTATTTATGGCGGTAAAGGTATTGGGTAAGCAGATAAGATAGAGAAAAATGAATGAGCAGATCAAAGTACTACTGATTGAGGATGACCTTGGAGACGCCCGCTTGATACGGATGATGATGTCAGAAGTAGATGGCTTTACGTTCACGATAGAGCACGTGGGTAGGCTCTCGGCAGGGTTAGAGCGCCTCGCATTAGGAGGTATAGATGTGGTTCTGTTAGATCTCGGACTGCCGGACAGTTCGGGGTTGAACACATTCATCAAGGTGAATGCACAAGTACCAGAAGTGCCAATCGTGATGCTAACAGGCCTCGAAGATGCTACACTTGCAATTAAGGCTGTGCAAGGTGGTGCGCAGGACTATCTTTCCAAGAACAAGCTGGATAGCGAGTTACTGGTACGCGCCATACGCTATGCCATTGAGCGCAAGAAGACGGAGGAAGCACTGCGAGAGAGCCAGGAGAAATTCCGTTCCCTGGTTGAGACAACCAGCGACTGGATATGGGAAGTAGACAAAAAAGGCAGCTACACCTATGTCAGTCAGAGGGTCAATGACCTGCTGGGATATGCACCAGAGGAAGTGCTCGGCAAGACGCCTTTTGTGTTGATGCCTTCCGATGAGGCGGAGCGTGTGTCCGGATTATTTCAGGATATTGTTGATTCAGGAAAGCCTTATTTTAGTTTTGAAAACGTTAACCTGCACAAGAACGGCCGATTGGTATTGCTTGAGACGAGCGGAGTGCCTTTCTTTGATGCTGGCGGTGTGATTCGGGGCTATCGTGGTATCGATCGCGACATCACCAAACGCAAGCGTGCAGAAGACCAAATAAAAAAATCGCTGAAAGAAAAAGAGGTCTTGTTGCGCGAGATACATCATCGCGTGAAGAACAATCTTCAGGTTGTTTCGAGCCTGCTCAATCTGCAAGCACGAGCTGCTAAAGAAAAAGAGGTAAAGGTGATACTCTCGGAGTCCAGGGACAGGGTAAATGCTATGGCTCTTATCCATAGTCAATTATATGAAAGCGAAAGCTTATCAGAGATACATATGAAGGGGTTTATAGATAATTTGTTGGTGCAAATGTTCCAGAGTTATCCCATTTCCGACACGAAAATCACTCCGAGCGTTCATATAGCGGATTATCCACTTCCAATATCCCTTGCCGTACCTGTAGGATTAATTGTGAATGAACTTCTGGCAAACGCATTTGAACATGCTTTTGTTAACAGGAAGGAAGGTAAGATAGAGGTTAGTCTCAGTAGATCGGAAAATGGTGTGCTTGATCTGACAGTAAGCGATGATGGCGTGGGATTACCAGACGGATTTAATATCGATGCAAGTGAAACACTTGGGCTGCGTGTGGTAAAGATTCTGGCTGAAGGTCAGTTAGATGGCAACTTGAATATCATCAGTAAAGATGGGACAACATTTAAGATAGAATTCAAAATGAAATAATATAACCTATTATAACCTAACATAAGGGGAGCGAATGGTAAAAAAAGCGCGGGTATTAATCGTTGAAGACGAAGCCTTGGTAGCCGAAGACCTGAAAATGGCGGTTGCTGATCTTGGTTATGAAGTGGTGGGGCATGCAGACAGTGCAGAAGAAGCAGTAAAAAAGGCGGTTAAACTTAAGCCCGATGTAATTTTGATGGATATAGTCCTGAAAGGGCAGAAAACAGGCATAGACGCATCTCACGAGATAAAAGCGCAGATGGACCTACCCCTTATATTTCTGACCGCATATACAGATATTGGCCTGATAGATAAAGCCAAAAGCACCGAGCCGTATGCTTACCTTGTTAAACCGTTTCAAGAGCGGCAGCTTCTTGCGTCCATTGAAATGGCTATGCACAAATGCCAGATCGAGACGAGGTTAAAGGAGAGTGAAGAATTTAGTTCCAGCTTGCAGAACAATTCGCCCAACCCTATATTAGTCATCAATCCCGACAACACAATAAAGTATGTCAATCCTGCGTTGGAAAAGCTAACCGGTTTTTCTTCTAACGCTATTATAGGCAAGAAAGAGCCATATCCCTGGTGGACAAAAGAGACGGCGAAAAAAAGAGCGGCATTTAAAGCTGCTATGCGCAAGAGAAAGACGAAACGAGAGGTGACGTATCAAAAGAAGACAGGGGAGCGTTTCTGGGTTGAGATAACCACCACGCCTGTGGAAAGCAATGGTAAGTTCAAGTATTATCTGGTTAACTGGGTTGACGTCAGCGAACGCAAGCAGGCGGAGGAAGCGCTGCAAAAGGCGCATGGCGAACTGGAACTCAGGGTAAAGGAACGTACCGCCGAACTGGAACGTTCAAATGAGCAATTGAGGACTGAAATCCGCGAACGTGAACAGGCGGAGCAAAAAGTAAAAAATCTTGAGCTTTCTGCGTTGCATAAATTATTCAAGCAAGGTAAATGCTATTTGCTCGTAGAGGAGAAACCTGATACATGTTTCAAATTGTTCAACAAACTGATAGAATACGGGTTTAAAGGAATGCTCATTTCTCGGATTCTTCCGTCGCAGATACAAGAGGAGTACAACGTAAAGGTTATACCAACAATCTGGCTGACACAGGTCCGGGAAGAAAATTGTATAGAACCAACAAACATAACACAGTTGAGCATAGCAGTAAAAGGATTTGCGGAAAAGGTTGTTGGGGGCGTAATCCTGTTAGAAGGTTTAGAATATCTAATTGTCCAGAATGGATTTGAGGTCGTTCTTCGATTTGTCCAAACGATGGCGGACATCGTCATGATAAGCAAGTGCCGCTTGATTATATCGTTTGATGCGCAAACGTTGGGTGAGGTCGAGTTGCACCGGTTGGAGCGAGAGCTAAATGTTATGAATGCGAATGAGGTAAAGGTGCTTATTCTTGATTGACCGAGTGTATTTCTGTAGATTCTCGGAAGCGAGCAGCGATATGCAAAAGCGGAAGGCGAAGAAAACGAGCAAGTATGCAACCTCAATTCGCTTCAGAAGCAACAAATATAAAAATAAAAAAGAAAGAAAAAGGTAAAAAACAAGCCTCTTCTATTCCATTAGTTTCTTAAGTGGTGGTATTATCCGAGGATACCCAACAGCCATCATGTGACATCCAGCCGCCGGTGTACCTTTCAGATGCTCCAGGAACCCGGTAAAGAACTCTATGTTGACCCTGTCAACCTCTTCCTTCTTCTTCTCCTTGTCCTTTATCGCTTTCGTCGCCCTCATGGCTTCCAGGTAATCCGGTGGCACATCCACACCCGCAACATATTTATCGAAGAAATCCGCCTGTCCGAAAGTTCTTGCCGGAAATATCCCTACCAGAATCGGGACATCTACTTTTCCCAACTCGTTAAAGAACTTATCTAGAACGTCAGTGTAGTAAACGACCTGAGTTTGTAGGTATTCCACGCCGGCATTGATCTTTCTCTTCACTTTTCCCACTTCCGCCTTTAAGTGTGCCGCACCAGGTGCCGCAGCACCGCCTACATGCAGTTTCGGGGGGTTATGTATTTCATTGCCACCAAGGTCTTTGCCCTCGTCCACCATCGTCCGTATCAGTTTTATAAGCGTGGTTGAGTCCAGGTCGAATACCGGCTTTGCATCCTTTGTATCACCCAGTGATACGTGATCTCCCGCTAAGGCCAGGATATTTTTCAATCCTAAGGCACCTGCGCCAAGCACGTCTGATAGAAGCGCCATACGATTCCTATCAGAACATCTCAACTGGTAAACGCATTCCATACCTGCCTCTTTCTGGATTAGATATGACGCCGCCATGCTGTTAACATACGCGAAACTCTGCGGATTGTCCGTCACGTTACAGGCTACTACCATACCCACCAACTCTTTTGCCATCTCGATCGGCTCGTTTACATCACCCGCTTTCTCCGGCTCTAACTCACCTGTGAAGACGTACTTCCCCTCTTTCAACTCTCTCATCAAATCACTATAAACTTCGTCACCCATTTTTTTATCTTCCTCCTTTACTCATCAAGCTTTGGCTTCGGACCGAATGTAACAGCCATCATTCCCTTAATAGCGCCAATCCCAGCACTCGCATTAATCTTTACTGGCTCTTCCATCTCGAACAGGCGTGGTCTCTTCGTTTTACTCCATTCATGTGGGTCTCGTATACTTGTGAATTTGTCGAGTTCGTCAAGTTTCTCCATTCGCTCATATATCTTCACCCAGGCGCAGTCCTTATTCTCGTCTATTTCACATTTATTATCCACTCGCACACCACCACAAGGGCCGTTCATCAATCCCTTTCCGCACGCGGTCAAAGGACAGATACCCGCTGTTTTGCCTAATTCACACATTCCACATGACTGACAAGTCTCCTTGAGATGGGTAGGTCCACCACCTACAAGCCCTATTGCATCGTTTGCCGGTATTACCGACTTTGCAATCCCCATTTTCTCGTCCATGTATTCGGCCACTACTTGCACACCACCACCACAACTCATCACTAAAACAGCATCGCGATTCTCAAGCTCTTTTCGGTTCTTTTCCAGAAATACCCCACTCTTCTCAATTTCACAAGCTTGAATACTGAACGGCAGGGGTATTTTGAAGACATCCTTCCCTTCTTTCGTAAGATTCTCGGCCAGCTCATTTACCGCTTTTGTGTCACCTGTACGATAGAACGTAGCACATCCACCACAACCCATTACTACTACCTTCTGTTTTCCTTCGAGGTAACCTAGAATCTCTTCCATAGGCTTTTTCTCTTGTGCTATCATATTATAACCTCCATTAATTATCTGGAGAACAGGAAGCTATATAAAAGTTTCTATTTTTACGCCCTATACTACAAATTCGGATTCATGAACAAAAGCATGTATAGCCCCATCAGCACCAGTATGACTCCTGAAATTCTTTTAATACGTACACTGTACTTATTAAGCGATTTTAATGTGAATTGAGAGACATATGCAAGTGCAAGTAGCGGTATCCCCAATCCGAGAGAATAGATGGCTAAAAGAATGGCACCGTAGAGTATGTCTCCTTCCACAGCCACAATCGCAAGTATCGCACCTAGTATCGGACCGACACAAGGGATCCAGATAATACCAAGCGAAAGACCGAATATAAAGCCTCCTGCCGTAGTCCCCGCATTTGCCATAGAGAATTTCGTGCTTAGCCCGGTATTTGGTATGATCCTGCGGATCTTTTGCTCGATCACATCAAAGATCATGCAGAGCCCCAAAAGCATGATTATTACCCCGCCTATCGTATAAAGCATAGTACTATACCGTTGAAATACCGATCCAAAGGCAGAAGCAAGCACACCCATCAGAGTAAACGAAGTTGATAATCCAATAACGATTGTAATGGGTACATATTTGCCCGATTTGGTCGAATATGCCGCGATTAGTGGTATCACCGGAAGTATGCAAGGCGACAAAACGCTTAATATACCAAAGGCGAAAGCGATAAGAGGTGACGGTGCACCCATCATTTCCGATTTCTCCTCCAGGCCCAAAGCCCACGGATAAAGATCGCTATCAGTGCAGTCACCACACCAAATCCCGGCGTCTGCTTTTGTCTCGTTTGCGGTGAACCGGCAAATTCAAGTGCCTTCTCCATCTCGCCCATCAGCGTATCGGAATCGCGGTAACCAACAACACGATGTACCTCCATACCCTGGGAGTCTGTGAACACAACCGTTGGGACGTAACGAACACCATATTGTCTATCAAGCCCTCCTGAGCCGACAACGGGCACGAAATTTTTAGACATGTCAATCACTTGTGTATCGGCAAATACCTCTGCCAGCTTTGCGCACGGTAGGCATGTATCGCTATAGAAGAATATCATTGTTGGTTTGTTTTGGGACTTTGCAATTTGCATACCCTCTTGATCATGCCATTCTATTTCCGATTGTGCATTTACGCCCACAGCCGCAAACATCGCCATTATCAGTGCGGCGAAAACGAGAGCGGTTATATCTCTTCTCATGATTTCTATTATTTGACCCCCAACTTTATTAACTTAACTGCATCTTTAATTTTGTTTATCGATAATAGTATAAAATATATAAGATAAGTTTAACAATGTTAATGCTATAGAAAGGATAAAGACCATGACACTACCTCTGTCGGATGTACAAGCGAGCAGTCCAGACATAAAGATAAACTTGACGCGAGTGGGCGTAAATAACGTGAAGAAATTGGTAGAGGTAGCGAGGCCAAACGGAAAAAGGCCGGTAATCCTCATATCCGAGTTCTATATCTACGTGGACCTTCCAAGCGATATAAAAGGTGCAAACTTGTCAAGAAATTTCGAGGCGATGTACGAAGTGCTGGAAGAAGCGCTTAACATGCCGATATACGAGGTGGAGGAATTATGTAGTGAAGTAGCGAGGAGAGTGCTCCAGCTCCACGAATACGCTTCTACCGCCGAAGTAGGTATGAAAAGCGAATATATGCTAAAAAGAAGAACGCCTGTGATGAAGATTTCCTGCCAGGAACCTGCAACTATATTCGCAGAGGCAAGAGCTTTTCGCACCGATAACAACGACGTGAGAATAAAGAAAACAATAGGCGCGGAGATTGTTGGGATAACCACCTGCCCCTGTGCGCAGGAACTAATGAGGGATAAAGCCGCGGAAAAGTTGACGGGGATGGGTGTCACAAAAGAGGATCTGGCCAAGTTTTTGGATGCTATGCCTTTAGCAACACATAACCAGAGAGGAAGAGGTATAATATCCCTGGAAGTGGAAGATGATATACAACTACCTCTGGGGCAGATAATAAACATAATAGAGCAGTCAATGAGTGCGAAAACATACGAAATCTTGAAACGGCCCGATGAAGCGGCAGTCGTTGAAACTGCGCATAAAAAGCCCATGTTTGTTGAAGATTGTGTTAGGGAGATGGCGAAGCGAGTGGTAGAAACATTTAAGGAGCTTCCTGATGACTCTATCGTTACCATAGAGCAGATAAACGAGGAGAGTATCCATCAGCACGATGCCGTTGCGGAGCGAATTGCTTCTATCGGCGATCTGCGCAGGGAGCTAAAAGAAAGCGATGCCGGGGTGGCCTAGTTGGTTAGGGCGCCGAACTCATAATTCGGAGGTCGCGGGTCCGAACCCCGCCCCCGGCATTATTTTGTGCTATTTCTCTTTTTCCTTTACATAAATCGTGTCCCCTTCCTTCAGCTTGCTGAGGAAAGAGTTAATTGTGGGCGTGATTGGTGGAAATGAGAGAACCATATTAGCGCCATCGAAGGACTCGCCCGTGGGGCCGTATTCCTTGCTGTCGTCCAAGCGTATACCCATTACCCCCCGGTTCGCCCGGGACATGTTTGTAACGCCAAGCATGCCCTTTTTAACTTCGCCCTCTGGCAAATTCTCGGGTATTAGTGTCCCGGCTTCATCGGAACTACCCTGAAATAAAACCAGCATACCAGGAATGTTAAAATGCACATTCAGCTTCCCTATTGGCCGGTTAATCAACCCCGTAACCTTCCTGAAATACCAAAGAGTCCTTGGTGCTTCTTTATGAAATAATTCCACCTCAAGCACCGCCTCACTTTTGACTCCCACGGTACTTACTGAACCCATATTCATAATATCCATTGTCAATGCTGGTGACTGGTCTACAACTACCGCGTCATCGTCACTATTCCCCTCTCGTACCTGCTCAATGTTTTCACGCTCAAAAAACTCTTCCACTTCCTTTTGGGTATGCCCCACCATCATCATCCACTTCGGCTCTGTCATGGTGTAAACAGTATCGCCCTGCTTCGCATAATCTATCATGTCTTCGCCCTGGATTATCTCACCAAACACGTTATGGGCTGTGTGCGGTAGTCTGTTGCCCTTATACACATAAACTTTCCCCTTCTCTGCGCCACCATTTCTTGCCGTTAGGTAATACTTCGACCGATACCGGATATTCTCAATGGGTAAAGTAAGCCCTTTTAGGGATTCCGAAGCCAAATAGCTATGTGTATGATCATCTATGTTGAAGGTACCATCTCGCGATAGAGATAAGAAGTGTTCACTGGACATCGGTGCTTCTTGAAGGAGTTTCACCTTTGCATATGTGAATATCTCCTGCCCTTCTTCTATCTCGGTATTCAAGTCTGTGGTGACAAAGCCAACTCTCTCCGCCTTTGTCACGATAGGGTTTATCTCTGCTATTTCATCGCCTTCGTCCAAATCAGAGATAATACTCCGCCCCCTGGTTAGTCTTCCAATTACGGCATCCGAGCCGGTACCATAAGCCGCTTCATGCGCTCGCTTACTTATCATAAGGTAGGTCATAGCGGGATCAAAGCCGCCGAATCCAAAGAAGACATCCCACTTCTTGTAGCTATGCTCGCCTTTTTCAACACTTAGATTTGATTTGATGGGCCCAATCGCAGTTATATCTGCACTCTTCCACCCGATCCTGCCGCTTTCACCCGACAACCTATTATAAACATCAAGGAAGAAAGAGATAGCTTTTGTATCTTTTTCGCTAATAATCTTTAGCCTCGCCTCGCCTTTCGCCGTCTTCAATGAGAATTCATTTTTCAATTCGCTTCGCTCTTTCTCGGAGATGACCCCTATTATGCTGCCTTGTCTGTACGCACCATCTAACTCTTCAATAATCTCGCCTAACCTTTTGCTTCTGACTTCTTGAGGCTCGCCATTAAAAATAATTTTCATAATAATACATTTACTGTGAAGATAATTCTTAAAGTTTTACTTCTTGTTTCATAAAATACAATGGAGAACTCGAAGACACAAACGGCGAAGATAAAGGTCAAAGTAAAGCAAATAGTCAAAAAATCACCCTTACCTGCTTATCAGACAAAAGGCTCATCAGGCTTAGATTTATATGCTGCTATTGGAGTGCCCGTACACATTCAACCCGGGGAGATAAAGCTTATACCCACGGGTATAATGCTAGCTATCCCTTCTGGTTATGAAGGTCAAATTAGACCAAGAAGTGGCATAGCATTAAAGTACGGGATTACAGTCTTAAATACTCCCGGGACTATTGATGCCGATTACAGAGGGGAGGTGAATATTATCCTCATCAATATGGGCAAGAAAACCTTCCGGATTAATAGTGGCGATCGCATTGCTCAGCTTGTCTTCAATCGCGTAATAAAAGCGGAATTTGAGTTAGCAAAAGAGTTGGATGAAACCCAGAGGAATGAAGGCGGATTTGGGCATACAGGGAATTAAAAATAGTGCCTAAAAGCTTTATAATCTCTCAAATCTTCACCTAAAGGGGATGCAAAGATAAGGTAAGATAAGATAAAATGAAAGTGGAATTGCTTAAAGTAACCGAAGGGGGGATAAGTCTAGTTGCCGAAGCATCGAAAGTAAGCGGTGTTTCTTCGACACAAGACGCAAAAAAGATAATAGCGCTAAATACGGATAACGATTATTCTTCGGTGCTAGAACATATCTATTTCACCTTTGACATATCGGAGATAAGCATCGCTCTCAGCAGGGAACTGTTAGAGCACAGGATTGCCAGCCACACTGCGAGAAGCACGAGGTATATAGAAGAAAAGGGGTTTGGCTACTATCTTCCGGAAGAGTTAGAGCAAGAAGGTGCGGCAGCGGCGATTTATCGTGATGCTATGGCGTGTGCTAATGCGGCATACACGAAGTTGAGAGAGCTCGGCATTGCGAGAGAACAGGCGAGATATGTTTTACCTCTTGCGTTGCATACACATTATATAGTAACGATGAATGTTCGCAGCTTGATAAACTTCTTCATGCTCCGGCTATGCGTGAGAGCGGCACCGGAAATCCGTGCGCTGGCTATGCAGATGTATAAGATATGTCTGGAAGAATACCCCCTTATTTTCTCTTCGCTGTGGTGCCGAGGATTTACACTTGGGGTATGCCCCGAGAATGAAGTCCGACCCAAAGAATGTCCATTCAAAGGGATACTGCCGAAGAAGCAAGAAATAAAGGCTAAATTTGAGTTGCAAGCGAAGCGGATAATAGAGAAGGAGCTGGCAACATACAAAAAAAAAACGGATATTTTTTAAACTCATAAAATCATCCTTACATGAAGATGGGCGAACTCGTGCGGATAGTGGAAGAGGACGATGTGGCGTATAATAATCCGATAGTGCTAGAGGGGCTGCCGGATGTGGGTTTGGTGGGCACCATTGCAGCTTCTTACGCTGTAGATAAGATGGGCTATAAGGAAATAGGTCATATCGAATCGGATTTGTTTCCGCCTGTTATGGTAATACACAAGGGCAAATTGAAGAGCCCTTTCAGAATATATGGTGATGAAAGCGTAGTAGTGGTGCTATCGGAAGTTGCGATACCGCCAAATGCTATTTATCCGTTGACAGAGGCTTTGGCAGATTGGTTCAAGGGTATTAATGCTAAACTCGTTATCTCGATAACAGGACTGCCGGCAAAGGATAGGATGGATATAGAGAAGCCGGAAGTGTTTGCTGTTGGAAACAACGAAGACGCGATGAAGAGGCTAGCGGATAAGCATGTGGGTCTACTGGAGGAGGGTTTTATCGCTGGGACTTATGCAATAATGCAACGCGAATGTAGCAAGAAGGATCTGAGTGCTATTTCCTTGCTTGCTCAGTGCTACCCCGTATATCCCGACCCAGGTGCGGCAGCATCGGCAATAGAATCACTTGAGGAATTCTTAGAACTAGGCATAGATGTGGCGGAGTTGAATGAACGGGCAGAGGAAATAAAACTAAAAGCTCGAGACCTTATGCGGCAGACAGCGCTATCTGCCCCTGAGATGCAAAAGGAGGTAGAACAGGACATGCCTATTATGTATCAGTAAGTATGAAATAAAAATTCACTAACAATAGAACATTATAAATGTTATATGGGCGGTGGGAGAAAGACACGGAAATGGGAATAGAAAGCGGGATAAGAAAGGCGATGTGGGGCTGTGATGGCAATTTAGAGCCTTTATACGACGTAGAAGATAAAGGGGCCGAGATACTTGTTACTTTTGACTTGCCCCGTGTGAAGAAAGAAGACGTAGAGATAAGTACGTCGGAGGATACCGTGGAAGTAACAGCGAAGATGAGCAATGCCGTTTGCTGGGAGCGGTGGGGTGGTATCCAGAAGCGAATAACATTTCAGGCATTCAAGAAGCAGATACGGTTCCCTGTACAGATAGACCCGGAAAAAGCAACTGCTTCGTTCAAAAATGGAATCCTCAGAATCAATTTACCTAAACTGAGAAGAGAAGTATCGATAGACATAGATTAATCTTCTAAAATCTCACGGTTTATCTGTATACCAAATATTAGTAGACCATTAAACAACAGTCATAGAAAAGCCTAACCATCTCGCAGAATGAGTAATCATGCCAATTGAGATGACGTCAACACCTGTAGATGCGAAGTCTTTTATGTTCTCTATATCAATTCCGCCGGAAGCTTCCAAAATCACCCTATCTCGAACCGCTCGCTCATTCAGCAACTTTACGCACGTCCGTACTTCCGCGGGCGACATGTTATCCAGCATAATTATGTCAACATCCAATTCCGCGGCGCGTAGTGCATCTTCTACACTTTCAACCTCCACTTCGATTTTTCTTGTAAAACTGACCTTCGCTTTTGCACGTTTTACCGCACTCGCCAGCCCCATCAGCGCTATGTGATTGTCTTTTATTATTACCGCTTCGTACAATCCGAATCTATGCGGGTCGCCGCCGCCGATAGCTATTGCTTTCTTTTCGTATTTTCTGAATCCGGGCGTTGTTTTCCTCGTTCCTGCAACCAAAACACGCTCGTTTATCGCCCGTACCGCATTTACACAGCTATCCGTTAAAGTTGCAACACCACTCATCCGACCCAAGAAATTAAGCACTAGTCTTTCCGCCTTCAATATCTTCGCACCCGCGCCACTAATAGTCAGAATAATATCGCCACTTTTTAGGCTGGATCCATCTTCGAATTCGGTGGAGTACGGAACACCCATGTAGTCAAATATCTGTTTCACTTCCTCTAAACCCGCAAGGACACCTTCTTCATTCACATGTATCTCCGCGTTACAAGAGGTATATGGCACTATCTCTTCGTAATCCTCATGCCCTACATCTTCTTCAAAGAAAGCCTCTATCTCTTTTAGCAGCATTTGCAGCAAAAATTTTCCTTCTTTATAAATAAAGTTACACTTTTAGTAAAGGTTTTTAGACACAAAAAGTTTATGATGAAAATAAGAGTAGGTGTAGTCGGCTGCGGTTCGATAGGAAGTGAGATATGCAAGGCGATAGACGGCGATGGCGCTAGTGGGTTGGATTTAGGTATGGAATTGAAATTTTTAATAGACTCAAATCAGGCAAATATAGATCGGTTATGCAAAAGCCTGACGAAGACGCCGAATATACTAAAATCGGATAACACGGAATTGGATAAGGGTTTGGATACGGTTGACTTAGTAATCGAATGTGCATCACAGGCCGCGGTTCGTGAGTTTATAATCCCTGCATTGAAAAAGGGTAAGGAAGTGATGATTTTAAGCGTTGGTGCACTGCTATGCGAGTTGGGACTTTTTGAAGAGATAGAAAGGATAGCGAAGGAAAAAGGTTGTAAAGTGCATATCCCCTCTGGTGCCGTAGCAGGTATAGATGGGCTAAAATCCGCTGCTATTGGTGGGATACAGACAGTGGAATTAACGACAAAAAAACCACCATCGGGATTTGAAGGCAATAACTATGTGAAGGGGCAGGGAATAGACCTGACATCAATAAAGAAAGCGGAAACGTTGTTCATGGGCCATGCGAAGGAAGCGGTAAAATATTTCCCGGAGAACCTGAACGTAGCAGCTTCTTTGAGTATTGCGGGGATAGGCTCCGAGGCAACGAAAGTGAAAATAGTTGCAGACCCATCTGCGAAGAAGAACGTGCACGAGATTATGGTAACGGGCAAATTCGGCAATTTTTTCGTCTGTGTAGAGAACGTGCCCTCAATTGCAAATCCAAAGACGAGCTATTTAGCTGCTCTTTCTGCTATTGCTACTCTTAAAAGCATATCATATCCAATAAGGGTTGGGACATAAAAATGGATCAGAATGAACTGATGAAGAGTTTTCTGGACTTAGAAGACAAGGAAGAAGAGATAGTCGAAGCATGGGCACTTTTTATTGCGGTACAAAAGGTGTTTAGAGACGCAGAAGCGGGTATTATAAGCAAAAGGGAACGAGATAATGTGCAGCGGGCTTTTATCAAGCATATGCGAAAGAATAAGCTGGTGATGCAGGATGAGGAAGATAAGCTGAAAGCACATGAGGTTGCCATATACAAAGAAGGCGGGGCTAAAAACGAGCTGAAACCGTTAAGTATATTTGACCTCTGGCTTATAGCGGATTTTAAAGATGTATGCGCTGCGTATGTGGCAGACGATCTGAATAGTGTGGAAGGCGTTTCTGATATGATGATAAAGTTCCTGAGAGATCCATCTGTTGATGGACGGATGAAGGAGCGATTGATAGAAAAAGATATGGGGAAGGGCGAAAAACTTCTGAATACTGTTATTGACAATATACCTACGGATGTGAACGCCCATTTGTTACTCGTTGAGCTTTACGATAGGGCAGAGCGGTATGTAGATGCAGAAGCGGAATACAAACGATTTCTAAGCGAGACCGACGATGAAGTCGTGTGGGCGAACTATGGACACTTCCTGGAGAAGAGAGAGAGATATGAGGATTCTCTTGATGCGTTTAAAAATAGTTTGGCACATTGCGAGCGTGCAGGAAAAGAAGAGTACCGTGGCTTTTTGGATGCGATGAAGGACTGTATAACTCGCGTAGAACGAATGAAGAACTTAGAGGGCGAGGCAGCGCTAAAAGCGCGAGAATATCAAGAGGCAGAGTGGATGATAGAAGATATACGCGAATTCGCAGAGAATAGATTTGAGAAGGAATTAGCGAAGGCGGAGGAAGAATACAAAGATGAGCGGGATCTGGAAGCGATTATGCTAGAAGATGCTTTCGATTTCATAAACTGGTTTGTGTTCAACAGAAAGCTAGGGGATGATAAGACTCCGGGGATGTTATATGCAGAGGAGAACGGGCTAAGCAGTGACCTAATGGGACGGATAGAAGGGCTTGGTAACCCCGTAGCAGGTAATTTCGAGGTTGTTGGTGTGGATCATGCCGCCTTTAAACTTCTTGTTAAAGACAGGGCAACAGAGACGGAATACACATTGATGGGTAATGTTCCCGAGCTAATTGAGGGGCAAACGTTTGTTGGCAATATATATCCCTGGGCAGATTTCTATCTTACCGGTGGTGGCTTGAAGGTACAAGATGAAGAATCAAGTCAAGATATAAATAAAGAATAATATAAAAACACGATGTAATGACATGCCCGTAATAAAGCTATATAACGCGGATTTGGAAAATCTGACTGGGGTGAGCATAGAACGGATAAAGGAGCGGCTGCCGTTGCTGTGCGCAGACGTAGAACGGATAGAATCTGATAGTATGGACGTAGAGTTCTTTCCTAATAGACCGGATCTGTTCAGTGTAGAGGGTGTCGCCCGTACTATGAAACAATTTCTGGACATAAAACCTGGCTTGGCAGCGTATAATGTGTCTAAATCGGGAATAGAGATGGTCGTGGAACCTTCCGTATTAGAGGTGCGACCGTATATCGTTTGCGGAATAGTCAGGAACTTGCAGTTCGATACAAGTACAATAGAATCGTTAATGCTATTACAAGAGCATCTACATCGCGGTATAGGCAGAAACAGGGCGAAAGTTTCGGTAGGTGTGCATGACCTGGGGAAAGTGAAACCACCGTTTCGGTATCTCGCCGTTGACCCCGGGTTCTCTTTCGTTCCGCTAGACTACGAGGAAGAGATGAGCATGGTCGAGATATTAGAGCGGCATCCAAAAGGAGTTGCATACAAGTATATTCTCGAAGAGAAAAAAAAATATCCATTGATTCTGGATTCTGGTGATGGTGTTATCTCTTTTCCGCCTATTATCAATGCAGAGCGGACGAGGGTGACCGAATCAACAACGGATATTTTTATTGATGTTACCGGCTTGGACGACAATGTTTCTGTAGCACTTAATATACTCGCCTGTGCGCTTGCAGAGCGAGGCGGGCAGTTGCAATCGGTGGTTCTTCGTTATCCGGATGCTGAAATGGAGACGCCTTCTTTAGCACCAAAAACGATGGTGACCTCTGTTGCGGATGTCAATTCGCTTACAGGTTTGGAGTTAAGTGCCGAAGAATGCAAGAAGTGCTGCGGGCGGATGGGACTCAGTGCGAATGTAACACCTGATGGTCGGTTAGAGGTGATAATACCTGCTTATCGGTTTGACATACTCCATCCGTGGGATATAATCGAGGACATCGCTATTGGTTATGGCTATAACCGGATAAAGTCAGATATTCCCAGCACGATGGTTATAGGTGAAGTGCATCCAATAGAGGAGACTAAACGACAGGTGAGGGAAATAATGACTGGTTTGGGCTATTTTGAGGTGCTAACATTTACGCTGACATCAGAGCGGAAACAATTTGAGTTGATGCAGCGAAAGAGGCATGAAGAAGAAGTAAAGGTGGCATCGCCGATAAGCACGGAGCATACAATGCTTAGAAGTACAATTATGCCGAATTTGCTTGAGATACTTGCGCTAAACCAGCATCGGGATTTACCACAGCGTATTTTCGAGGTTGGTCCGGTGGTACTAAACGTAAAGGAGAAATACCGGCTTGCTGCTGTTTCAACACATGCAAATGCTAACTTCGCCGAGGTCAAATCGGTAGTGGATTCCGTGCTAAAGGAGAGGGGAATGGACGGAGCCGAAATGGCAGAGTCCGAAGATGGTGCCTTTTTAGCGGGTAGAAGAGCGGATATATTAGTGGACGGTAAAGGTATAGGCGTTTTTGGCGAATTGCATCCTGCGGTAATCCTTAATTTCGGGCTTGACCATCCCGTGGTGGGATTTGAAGTGGGGGTGTGAAAGACAATGCAAAATGCAAAGTTCAACAGATGGCGATAATTATTGAGTCTTTTAAAATTGAAATGGCGATACAGATAAGTAATGGGACGGTTTACGACCCTAAGAATGGGCTAGAAGGCGAAAAGATGGATATTTTCGTTTGTGGGGGCAAGATCGTAGACGAAATAAAGCCGGACGAGATAATAGATGCTACGGGCAAGACGGTAATGGCTGGTGGGATAGACGTGCACAGCCATGTGGCAACTTATGGCTTGAACTTAGCGCGATTTACGTTTGGCTTTCCCACTGTGGGCGAGATAGGACATACGTATGCGAAGATGGGGTATACGCATGTGAACGAGCCGTTAATGACATTGAATACTGCGAGTTACGTGCATCACGAACTCAGCAGTATACCCTTGGTGGACACTTCGGCGTTACTTGTTCTGAGCTTATATGATATAGATAAAGAGATAAGGGAAGGGGCTAAGGCGAGTGTGAAAAGCGCCCTGCCGCTTCTTTTGGACCTTACTAAAGCAATAGGCATAAAAATATACGATATACGGGTCAAATATGCAAAGAAAGGGTTCTTTTATCGTGGTATAGACGTTACGAAATGCTTAAAATTCTTTCGTGATATGTATAAGGAACCAAAGATACTGTTGCGGGCATATCCCGAGTTGTTGGACGAAGATACGGATCTTTTACGTGGCTTCTGCATGGCTCATATCGGTTCGGGCATAGATAATGACACGCGATACGAGGCGGCGATAGCGATATTAAAAAAGGGGGGCGCTGTAGATCTCGGTATTGTTAGTCCGTATCCGGACGAAGCCGTAAATATGCAGATTGGCTATGCAGCAGCATCAGAAACGTTCATGAGCATGGATATTGGGTTAGAGCAGCCGTTGATATTTTCTGCAGTGAACGATAAGAGAGAAGGGTATATTAAGTCACTGAGGTTTGCATTGGACGCATTAGAGTGTCTACAGTCTTCCAACATCTCTTTTTCTACCGATAGCCCCAGCGGCTGCCTCTTCTCTTCGTATCCTAAGCTATTCGCGTGGTTGCTGAGTCGAAGAAATAGAAAAGAGCTGAGGTCAGATACTGAGTATTCGATATACGAACTCGCGAAGATAACGAGGACGAACCCGGCACGGCAGCTCGGGTTAGAGAATAAAGGCCATTTGGGTATCGGTGCGGATGCGGATATCGCGATATATGACATGGCTGAAAATACGGATGGAAGAGCGTTAGAGAAGCGGCTGGGTAATTGCTCGTTCCTTTTGAAAGGTGGAGAAGTGATAATAAGAGAAGGGAAATTGAATAGGGCTAGAGCGAAGAAGAAGACGTTTTATTTTGTGCCGGAAGTAAAAAGGGGGCCATACAAAAGTGAACTGATGGAGGGTATATGTAATAGGCGGTCATTTAGGGCTGAGCATCTAAGCGTGGATGAATGTTTTTTGGGGTGTGAGGGTGTTTGGTGATTTTTCTTTTAGGTTATTTTCCTATATCACTAGTTCCAGCATCTTTGGTCTCAACCTCAAACTTGAATTCACCAATACTCACAGAACCTTTTTTACGTTGGGGGAAGATAAGAATAATAAATATAAAACCTGTTAAAACTATTAAATGCCAAATAGAAAAGGATGGTATGGTCCTCGTCCTCGGAGTTGTTGCATTGCTAAAAGTTTCTGTAATTTCTTTTTTGATTTCGTCTATACTTCCTTTGTAAACGATTAGCTTTCCATCTACTTTCTCGACAATATAGATTTTTTCTCCATCTGCCATCACCCATTTGTTATCTTTTTCTTCTGTAACCGTAGCATTTTTAGATTCAGAAATCGGAAATCCTTTAGTTTTGAATATATTTTCCAATTCCTTTGAGATACTCTGATTGTTCAAGTCATTCTCAAATTTTGCGTCTACGCGAAACGAATTTTCTATAGTAATTTTTTGGTACGAAAATGTCGTATCATTTTTATGCACATAGGTGACATTACCGGGAGGCATTAAAGTTCCTACAAGGGGCATTAACGTTATAAAACCTATTATGCATATTATGCAGAATAAAGCGATAATAAGAAGTCCTCCGGTAAACTTTCGTCGTTTCGGCCATTCTCCATAGCGTCGGAACCACCAGTCCCACCAATCCACCCCCGCCTCTTTCGGTAAATCGAGGGCCTCGTGTGCCTTTCTTGCTTTTGTATAATCATGTTTTATACTCAGAGCCTCACCATATAATTTCTCAGCTCTTTCTTTTTCCTTATTCTTGGC
Source organism: Candidatus Methanophagales archaeon (assembly GCA_003336485.1). Taxonomy (GTDB): domain Archaea; phylum Halobacteriota; class Syntropharchaeia; order Alkanophagales; family Methanospirareceae; genus Methanophaga. The sequence goes on along the minus strand of QENH01000173.1, from coordinate 86 downwards.
TGCTAAATTCCCAAGGCTGTAATAAGCTTCAGCAGAATTTCGATCAATTCTTATTGCTTCGTCAAGTAGGGCTCATAGTCCACCTA
>QENH01000174.1 GCA_003336485.1 Candidatus Methanophagales archaeon | reverse complement strand
ATGGTATTTCTATTTCATACATGTTACACCAACAGTAAAGGTAATCAACGTTATTGCTCATCAGATAAAAATTGATTACATGACCAAATTCATGGGTGATCACTTTCTTGTCCTGTATTAATCCCTGATAGTTCATAAGCATAAGCGAGGGTGATTGTAAAGCACAAATAGGTAGGCAATAACAACCAGGCAGTTTGCCACTTTCCGGATAAACATCCGTAAAATTGCCCGTTACTGTTTCTATAAAAATATCGTTAAACACCGGATCCATCTGTGAATATGATTCCTGAATCTCTATTAACGCGTCAGTGTAATTATATTTCTGATCAGGATCCGCCATCAATTGTAAATACAGATCATATGGTCTTAATTCGTTAAGTTCTTGTTTATTCTTCATGAATTCATAATAGCCATCAAATACATCTTTTCGTTCTTTGAAGACAGAATTCATGTCGCCAATCTGCTCCCTTGTGAGATAAGAACAAAACATCTTGGCTTCATATGCATCCGTATAATTTCTCTCTCGTGCACACAGATCATCCAACTTCGCCTTTTCTCTATATAGCTCTGCCATTTTATCTGATTCATTGATCAAATGATAGAACATCTTATCATAACATCTTGCCCTATTAGTTCTATTTGTATCAGTAGAAAGAAGAGACTCATAAGACTGTAGAGTAATTGCATAGTCTACACCAGAATCAAGAGTTATGTTTCCTGCTTTGCTAACGTTATTTGTAATTTCCTTTATTGCTTTTGTCACAAATTTCATATGCTGATTTCCTATACTTGCGAGAAATGCTGCATGTGTTTCATTTTGTGGTCCGTGATCGGCATATCGAATATAGCGGGATTCAAGATGGCGCCTATAATTTTTCAGTCCCGGTTCTTCCTCAAAGATCTTAGCCCATTCAGGTTTTGAAATAGAAGAAAGCTTTAATGTAACAAAGGAAGTCGCTTTCTCGTGCTCTGTGTGTAGATCTTGTAGATCCGCCAATAGAGTCTCGAAGAATTCGTCATTGACATTTAAACTGTGATGTGCAAATGCATATAGCCATATGACCTCAAGGGATTTATAAAACGCCTTTTCGTCTTCTAAATACTGTAGTAGAACAGAGCCAGTAAGAATTCTGAATTTTGGGCGATACGTTTCATCGATATATTCTGTTCTTAGTCTTATCTCTTCTGATCTCAATGTTAGCTCGTCGGATCTTAGTTTTATCACTTCAAATTCTGACATTACTTCTTCTCTGTTACAAAACAAAAATGAGAGATCCCAGGTCGTTGTTACGTTGCTTTTATTCAATTTCTCGTGGACACATGTTTCCGCGACATCGGGTAATGGCTCTGATGCGTTTTTATCTGTACAGCCGGAGATGGATATAATAATTATTATGGCTATTAACCCAGCCATAAATTGTTGTTTCATAAACATCCTTTCCCCCCATTTATCTAATTTAATCTAAAGCCAAATGTGCTCCCTTTACCTAGTTCGCTCTGTACCCATATCTGACCCTTGTGCGCGTCTATAATCCCCTTACAGATCGCAAGACCAAGCCCCGTTCCTCCTGCTTCTCGAGCCAGCGTGTTGTCAACCTGATAAAACTTCTCGAACACTTTAGCTAATTCTTCTGCTGCGATTCCTATTCCTGTATCGCTGACCCGAACTTCCACCTGCCCGTTCAACTCTCGAGCTTTTATGCTGATTTTACCGCCCCTCGGCGTGAATTTAATAGCGTTATTGGTGATGTTTATGACCACCCGGATCAGTTTTTCTCGGTCACCCTTAACGGACGGGAGTCCTACAGGTAGTTCGACATCCAGAGTTATGTCCTTTTCTACGGCTGCTTGCTTCACTGTTTCGATAGAATCAGCAATTACGGCATCCAAGGCTACATTCTCGCAGTTGAGTCTCAGCCTGCCCGATTCTATCCGGGAGAGGTCCAGGAGGTCATTAACAAGGTTCGTCTGGCGGTCTATGTTCCGGATGATAATATCCTGCATCTCTTCTCGCGTCTCTTCACTCGCATCTGCCATACCCATCACCTGTGCTGATGTCTTCATAGCGGCGAGCGGGGTCTTGAGTTCATGCGATACCATAGAAACGAACTCCGATTTTAAGTTGTCCAGTTCCTTGAGCCGCGCATTCGCCAATGCAAGTTCCTTGTTCATTTTAATCAGGTCGCTGGTCTTCGATTTTACTTCCGCTTCCAGCGTTTTGTTCCATCTGGAGAACATCAGGATTAGTCCGAAGCTCCCAACCAGGATGATTGCGATTACAGTAGCTAAAAAGAGCATCTGCTTGGCATAAACGGACCGTATCAAAAGGTCAACCTCACTTGCAGGAACACTCGTTGCCACCGACCATAGTCGGTCATGCCAGACAACCGGCGTGTATGCTGCTATCCACCGCTCTCCTGATGTTTCGTCAAAATAATAGCCCGTGCCCTCATTCCCCTGCCTCTGCATCCGCAGGATGTTGGCATATGACGAATTATTAGTGCAAAAATTACCGATATACTTCTTGCCGATTAGCTCACTATGCGCTTCATCATACAAGGATCGGCCAGATTTGGTGGTCATGTACGCATATCCGTGCCCGACCGGCATAACATCAGCAAGGAATCGCTCAGAGATTGTGGATATTTCTATGATTGCAAATATAACGCCCTTGAATTCATCGCCTGCATACACCGGCACCCCTATGGTTGAGCCCACCCCACCTTGAACCAGTAGCACCGGGTTGGTAGTGTAAGTCTTGCCACTGACCTTAGCACGCTCGAATGATCCGCTTCTGTTTGTTGCTTTCAGATCGAGCCCGATTGCCGAATATTCTATAGGATAGCCTGCTACGATCACACCGGTACGGTTTACAAACCCAATGGAAGAAAAACCGCTTGATCTATGGTACACCTGTATAAAGCGGGATGTCATATTCTCCGGAGACACGTCAGATAAATCCGCAGCCAGCACCTCTATGAGTACAATCTTCTCATTGAGAAAACTCTCGATTCTTGCCGCAGATTGGCGGGTGAGCAACAATTGCTGCTCATTGAATTGCTCCTCTACTATCGCTTCCACTTCACCGTGGGTCTTGAGCCCCAAAAAGGATACAATGCATATAAGCGTGATGCAGATTACAAGAATAACCACTCTGTTATCGCTCTTCATCGCCCTAATTGCAGAATATTTTGTGGTATATATAAAGCCCACTCCTGCGATAATGATATCGGTTAAGTATAGATATTATCTCCACTAATGGCTTTTGGGACACTGTCGAATTTTCCAGCCTGTCGATATTTGATAATAGCACAAAATCTTGCAGATTTTCCCGCACTATCAAGGAGTCGTTCTACGTAGAACCGCTTTTATCCTCGCCTTTAACTCTTCTATGTCAAACGGTTTTGTAACATAGTCATCAGCACCGATTTCAATGCCTTCCACCTTGTCAGAACACTCACTCTTCGCGGTGAGCATGATTATAGGAATGGAACTCGTCGCTTCTACCTGTTTCAACTGCTGGCAGACCTCGAATCCGTTTAATCGTGGCAGCATCAAATCGAGAAGCACGAGATCGGGGATTTCCGCCTTCACCTTTTCCAGCGCCTCGATACCGTCCTGGGCTTCGATGACATAGAAATCTTCCAGCTCCAATGCCCTTTTTAGTGCTAATAACGTGTCCAACTCGTCATCAACTATTAGTATCTTTGTTCTGGTATCAGAGAGCCTGCTTATTCTCGTCTCTACTTCGCTCTCCGGAAGGTTCAATCTCGCGGCTATCGCCGAGAGCGTAGCATCTTTTTGAAGCAGTTCAACAATTTCTCGGTCATTGTTGTCTAATTTCATTTAGCTCACCCACATTTACACTTCTTGTTCTTTATTGTATATAAAGTATAACTGCCACATATTTGATTCAGGACGCAGATTTACACTGATTTAGGCAGATTTAAAAACTTAATGTATAGTTTCTCATCTGCTTGTTCTCCGATTTTTAGCAAAACGGAAAAACGTTAATTGGAGTAATAAAAAATATTAGCTAATATGGCCATTCATCGCTAAACCTTAATAAAAACAAATAATTTAAATATAGATATGCTAAAGGTGTAATTATGGACGGACTTGGAAAGATATTCGGAAGGAATGCGCAGCTTATTGTTTTAGAGCACCTAATAACCAATCGAGGCATGACTACGTATCTTTCGGGAATCGCAGAGGCGACCGGGCTTTCTCATTCCAGCGTTGCACGTGTAATCGAGCCGCTTTTAGATTTGAATATCGTAAAAGAAGCCAAATTAGGTAAGCAGATAAGAACGTTTACGTTGAGTGAAGATAATGAAGTGACTAAGCTAGTGATGCAGTTTTATGCAGATTTGGAGAAGATTTTGGGCGAATGAATTTTAGGTACATGTTTTTATACTTATGAAGACTAAGGGATAAGAGAGTGTCACTAATCTTTTTAAGTAGCAGGGCGTGATAGGACATTTGGGCGATGATAGCAGCGGACTATCTGCGCATAGGTGATGAAACAGAGGATATAGTGAAGTAAGAGAAAGGTGAAGTAAAATGGTAAAAGAGCGGAAGAAGAAATTTGGACGAGGCGCGAACGCATGCAGACGGTGTGGTAGGAGTAGAGGCCTGATTCGTAGATATGGGATTTATCTCTGTCGTCAGTGCTTCCGAGAGATAGCAAGGGATATCGGATTTAGGAAGTATAACTAAAACCTTTTCTTAAATACATACGTGAGTTATCAAAAGAAGAAGTAAAAACAAAAAAGGGAGAAAAAAAATGTCGCTAAATGATCTGCTTGCAGATGCGCTTTCACACATAAAGAATACAGAGAGAGTCGGGAAGATGGAGTGCGTGATAAAACCTGCTTCAAAGCTGATAGGTAATGTACTGGGTGTAATGCAAGAAGGCGGGTATATAAAGGAGTTCGGATTCGTAGAAGATGGGAAATCGGGTATCTTTCAGGTGAAGCTCGGAGGTAAGATAAATGATTGCAATGCGATAAAACCGCGGTTTTACGTCCATGCAAATGAATATGAGAAATGGGAGAAGAGACTACTCCCAGCAAGGGATTTCGGTATGCTTGTGGTTACAACCTCAAAAGGCGTGATGTCACATGAAAAAGCGATTGAGAATGGCGTAGGTGGACAATTACTAGCTTTTGTTTATTAAAACTTTTTAGGAAAAAGTTTTATCACTATTTACATCGATTGCAATCGTATTTTTTTTTCGTTTATCGCAGTTACAAAACCGTCTAAATCGTCAAGCAGTACTACATAAATGGCTGCAAGCACATAAAGAAGAACAAACCTGCTAACCCCATAAAAATCGCTCCAATAAACCCCATTATAAGTCCAGAAAAAGAAATCTTGTCATATTGATATACTTTTTTAAAAAATGAATAAGACACGCCTTCCCAAAATCAGGGGCTCTCTATCAGAATTCCCTTTTTTAATGAAAACTGTGTGCCAATTATAGAAAGCACCCCCGAAAGGATAATAAGAATGCCTGACGCATAAAAGAATAAGAAGGGTAAAAGGGGTAAAAGGAAATATGTTTGTATAAACAATGCTACTGCAAAACTCAAGACGAAAATGCCAAAAGCTATTCGGATACCTGCTCCAGCGTAAGTTTCGGAGGATATTTGTTGTGATTTTCTAGATCTTTGATCATGTCTAATCAATTCTTCTAACATTTCCTCTATTTTTGTTAGATGATCCGATAGAATCTACTCGTTCACCTACCGCTCCTTCAGAACGGTATTCCTCTTCTTTTGAGTTACTTTTGTCGTTCGTCATTTACATCATTTCTGCATCAACCGATTCACCGCATTGACAATTGCCTCTACAGAAGCCATTACAATATCTTCTCGCACACCCCTTGCGGTTACCATTCTTCCTCCCTTCGCCACACCCACGATTACCTCCGCGAGTGCATTGGAACCGCCGGTTATCGCCTCTATCCTGAAATCTTTAAGTTCGATGTCGCCACCTATTTCACCGCCTATTATCTCATGAATAGCTTTTATCGCTGCATCCACAGGACCAACACCCATCTGCGCGCTCTTGCATTCCTTCCCCCGCACTACTGCTTTCAGCGATGCTGTCGGTATCAAATTATTCCCGGTCATAACCGAGAGTTCCTTTAGCGTTACTATACGTTCATGCAGTGATACTTCGCCGGTTACAACTTCTGCTATTGTAAATAGGTCATCATCGGTGACTTGTTTACCGCTTACACCAAGTTCCTTTACCCGTTCGAGAATCTCATCAATTTGCTCTTTTGTGGGTGACATCCCGATTTCTGATAATTTATTCAATACCGAGTGCTTGCCCGTATGCTTCCCTAGAACAATCCGCCTCCTATGCCCTACCATCTCCGGCGTCATTATACCAGGCTCAAAGGTATCGCTCTTCGCTATTACGCCGTGCGCGTGTATCCCGGATTCATGAGAGAACGCGTTATCACCCACTATTGGCTTGTTTACCGGGAGTTCTATCCCCGTTAAACGTTCAATATGCTTCGCCGTCTCAAATAGAAACTCGGTCTTTATGTTTGTTTTTAGTTCGTATATCGAGCTCAAACCCATCACTGTCTCAGCGAGGTCGGCATTTCCTGCTCTTTCGCCTATCCCATTCACAGAAACTTGAACTTCAGAAGCACCCGCTTTCACGGCCGCTAAACTGTTCGCCACCGCAAGACCAAAGTCATTGTGGCAGTGTATGCTAATCGGAGTCGTCACCACACGATCTATCGCCCCTACAAGCTCGAAGATGGCGAAGGGATCTAGTACGCCCACAGTATCAGGCACATTTAAGATGTCTGCACCTGCTTCTTCTGCTGTCTTGTAGATCTCTATTAGATATTCTAAACTCGTCCGTGTAGCATCCATTGCAGAGAACATGCAGATAAAGCCATGTTCTTTGACATACTTCGTCATCTCATATGTCTGCTCTTGTACTTCGGATTCGCTCTTCTTTGTCGTGTGCTCACGCTGAATCACTGATGTGGGTGCAAATATATGGATCATGTCAACCCCGCAATCAATGCAGGCATCAATATCCTGCGTTAAGACCCTTGCCAATCCACATATCTTTGCCGAAAGTCCCTCGTCACAGATATACTTAACTACATCCTTCTCCTCCTTGGACGTAATCGGTGTCCCCGCTTCTATTATGTCCACACCCAGCGAGTCCAACAGCCTTGCTATTGTGCCCTTCTGCTCTTTAGTAAAAGAAATCCCAGGTGTTTGCTCTCCGTCCCTCAAGGTCGTATCAAAGATTTCTATTAGCCTATTCGCATCACCGTGAACGCTTCCTTTTTTCATCTCTATTCCTTTGGTAAAATTTTGAAAGATTTTTATGCCTTTTATTTAAGTGGTTGCTCCAGACATAAATAAAAAGATATAAAATAACTTATAACCCAATAGGAACTTAGAGAGATTTTATTTATTTGGAGGTAATGAGAAGATGGAAAAAAAGAGGGGAATAGTGGGTTTTACGGGAACATTTAGTGAGAGTATGGCAGACGTAAAGGAAGGATCAAAGGTGGTATTTACGGGCTCGGTAGCAGTATGCTCGCCTTTTATCGAATTGCTTGCCTACACTGTAAGGGACAGAGGTTTTGATGTGCTATATGTGCCAAAAGCAAATGCAAATGAGGCAAGGAAGATAAAGGAGATAGAGAACATAGGTTACAGCGTTGTAGATGAAAAGGGCGATCCGAAAAACGCTGATGTGATTGTCGTGCTTGGTGGACTAGCGATGCCCAAGTTTGGATGTACGCCAGAAGAGGTAAATCAGATGATTGAAAGTTTATCGGGAGATAAGAAACCGAAGATCATTGGCGTGGGGTTCATGAACATATTTGAGAAAGCCGGCTGGGATAAAAAGATAGATTTCGATACTGTGATAGACATAACGATGGAGGCAGAGATTAAATAAATACTTTGAATTTTTATTTCTGCTTTAGCTGCTCAAAAAGCTACAGGCTTTTGAGCAGATACTGCGCCGACCGGGATTTGGACCCGGGTTATAGGCTTTTTGCCCCTCTTTTTTATATGTCTCAAATGCTTATTCTACCTTTTTTGAAGGAAGAACGAACGAACGAATGAAAATTAGGTTGGCAAGCCTATGTGATACCAGGCTACACTACCGGCGCATACTTTCTATTTTATTTTATTTTATTTTATTTTAATCTATTCTATAATATACTCCTCCCCTAGTTTAGGTGCTATTGCATCACAGCCGATATTTTCTCTCGCCCATGCTGCAAACTCTTCGGTATGTTCACCATGAACCATGAACACGACCTCCGTGCCATTCTTGCAAAATCGTGACACCAAATCCTTCAACTCGGAATCACCTGCATGTGCTGAGAAGTCATATTGCTCAACACTTGCGTTCACTTTCACCACTTGGCCTTCTACTTCCACCTGGCCTTTTTCTATTAAGTCCCTTCCATTCGTACCCTCTATTTGATAGCCCGTGAGCAGCACTTTGCTCTTCGGATCTTTGTGTATCTTCTTCAGATAATAGAGAACGGGTCCGCCATTAAGCATTCCCGCAGTGGTGACAATTACCGAAGGTTCAGAGAAAATGTTCTTCCGCCTCTTCATGTTTACAAATTGTGCATTATTAAATGCATCGTTTAATGCTTTCGCATTTTTCAAGAACGATGGATGATTCTTGAACAGACGGAATACGCCTAGACCCATACCATCCACATATGGCATAATACCATACGAATGCAGAATCATCACGACCTCCTGTGTCCTGCCAACAGCAAAACAGGGCACAATTACATTACCGCCAGAAGCTAATGTTTCCTTAATAGAGTCTATGAACTCATGCTCCAGTTCCTGCCGGTCTCTATGCTCCTTATTGTAATAGGTACTCTCGAGGAGTAAAATGTCAGAGGCTGGAAACTCAGAGGGGTCTGCACTTTTCATTAATCGCGTCTCAGCCATTCTTATGTCTCCAGTGTAAAACAAGCTGATATCCTCACTCGCTTTTCGCAGGTGCGTTGCTGAACTTCCCGGTATGTGCCCAGCATTAAATAATTCGAGCTCATAATCCGAGCCATTTAATGCTACTCGCTCACCATAAGCGACCGCGCGCGTATGCTCATCCATTTTCCTTATGTCCTCTTCGTCAAAGAATGCAAATCCCTGATCCTTACCCACTTTTATTGTGTCTCTACCCAAAAGGATAGTTAAATCCCTTGTCACAGCGGTCATATACACTTTAGGAGCCATCAAACTCGGGACCATGCCGGAATGATCGAGATGAGCATGTGAAACAATAACAGCATCAGGCGAGATATCACCGCTATTTAAAGGTACCTCTGGCGGGTCTGAAGGTCGCATCCCATAATCTAAGAGGACTTTACCATCTACCAATATTGCAGAACGGCCTACTTCGTTGCAGCCGCCGAGAAATTTTAATTTCATTTTAGTTTTTTTCGTTTAATTCAATTTAGTGTAATTATGCTTCTTTACTCTGCACGGGAGCTAAGCCTCTTTCCGTTTTAGTTATCTCCACTCGCCTCACGGGATATACCTTCTTCGCAACCTTGTATATATCTGCCGAAAGTTTACCTAGTATTATCTCCTGTATATATTTGCTAAGTTCTAAGCTACTGGCCCTATTTTTAATTTCCTCGGCCATTATCTTCCGTATCTGCTTTATCTGTGCTTCACTTGCTTTCTTTAGCGTAAAACAGGATGATTTTACACGAAGGGTCTCGCCATCCTTTGTCAGAACATCTACATTAGACTCGATTTTCGAACTCCTCTTCCGCGCCAAACTGCGTAGATAGCCACCATTTACCTTATGCCCTATAAATCGTGTATGAGCGTTATTATGCTCGACTTCTGAGATTTCAAACATTAATTTCAAATTTGAATTCTTTATCAGTTTACCTGTGAGGTCCCCCACAGTCATTTCCACTCTTCTACCTATTAACTTAGCGGGATCATCTGCCACCGTATCCCCTGCTGTCACATCGCCAAACATCTTCGGTGCTACTACCGTGTACCACACTTTTGATTTCCACTTATCTTTCAGTCTTTTCTTCGCCAGTTGTACTCACGCTCCTTCTTTTTCTTCTTTCTTATTAAGAATGAAGTCATCATATATAAGCCTTCCTGCTAAGGTGATTCAATACAGCTTCAAATATGGCTTTCCCATCTCCGTATGCACCCCCTCCTTCTTCTCCCCTCTTCGCTCTTCTTGGCCATTCAGAATCCAAAAATGCATAAAAAGCCCTTTCCGGATGCGGCATCAAGCCCAATATAATCCCGCTTGGGTCACATATCCCTGCGATATTATCTACAGAACCGTTAGGGTTCCAGGGATAGGCGGCATAAGTACCTTCTGGGTCTGTATAACGGAAGACAATCTGATCGTTCGCCTCCAGAAGCCGTAGATACGCCTCCCGCTCTTTCTCACTGATGAAAAACTTACCCTCTGCATGTGCGCAAGGCATCTTCATGATGCACCCTTTCTCTATCCCCTTCGTGAAGACACAGTTTCCGCGATTTTCGTGTCTTATGTATACCGGTCGGCATTCAAAGCGAGCGGAATCGTTTGTTGTCAATGCTACCTGCTGCAGCCCTATTTTCTCATCTGCTAAGCCTGGTAGTAACCCCATTTCCACTAATACCTGAAATCCGTTACATATACCCAAGATAGGTTTACCATCACGTATAAAATCGGCTAGCTCTTCCCCTAATGCACCTCTTATCCGCGCAGCCAATATTGCCCCGGCGCGTATATAATCGCCGGAAGAAAAGCCGCCAGGTATCACCAACAAGTCATAATCTTTTAGTTTCCTCTTCTCGCGCTCTTTTACTGCACCTATCAATTGTTTCAAGTGCACAATCTCTGCCGCTGCACCGAGCCGCTTAAAAGAGCGAAAAGTCTCAAGCTCGCAATTCGTTCCTTCTATCCGCAATACGCATATCTTCACTGGCATCATTTAATTGTATAATAAAGTATAACGCCTACCCATAAATTTTATTTTGTTTGTTCGACTGTGTCTCTCGCGACCATAAGCACACCAACGACTGTCTTTCCATCTTTTATCTTGCCCTTTCTTATCAATGCTAATACTTCACTCAATTCCACAAACGTTACTGGCAGTTCTGCGTTAGAAACTTTCGTCAGCTCATTCGCACTATAGAGGTGTATTATCTCACTACTATAACCAGGAGCAGGTAAATAATCTGTCAGTTTATTCAATTTGGTGGCTTGAAAGCCCGTCTCTTCTATTAGTTCGCGCATGGCACATTCCTCGTGCGATTCGCCTTCTTCAAGTGTGCCGGCCGGTATCTCCAGGGTGTTACGTTCAACTGCCTTCCTGTATTGCTCCACTAACAGTACCTTCCCATCAGTCAAAGAAACAATAGCGGTCGCACCGGGATGAACAAGGATTTCACGTGTTTTCGTTCGCCCATCGGGTAATAAAACGGTATCAAGTCGTAACTGCACTACTTTACCTTTATATAGTTGCTTACTCTCAATTGTCTTCGCTTCATTCATAGTGATCTATAATATGTATCTGCATCTTATTGGTTTTTGTAGGGATATCTGAATGAGTATCTATATATAATTACTTTAAAGCTGAAAATAATTGGTTATATGGAGGTGATTAAAATCATGAAGGTTGCTATTGCACAAGTCAAGCTCTATAATGATATAGCTGCCAATTTAGCAACTATTTCTAAATATATCTCGTTGGCGTCTAAAGAGGAAATAGACATTTTGTGCTTTCCCGAATGCAATATCACCGGCTATGTACGTGATTTTAGTAAAGTCGATAAAAACGAAGTAATGGCCTGTTTGAATATTATTCAAAAACAGGTGACACACAATTCTGTGAACGTTATTGTGGGTGCTCCCTATCTTGAACGTAATAAACGTTTTAATAGTGCCATAGTCCTGTTAACGAGTGGAAAGAGGGATATTTATCACAAGATTAATCTCACTTCTTCTGATGAAGAATATTTTAAAAAAGGAGAAGAGCTATTAATTTTCAGGGTGGGTGATGCTAAGTTTGGCGTTTTGATCTGCCGAGATCAGAATCATCCGATGCTTGCTCATGAATATAAAGCATTAGGCGCTGATGCTATATTTATCTTATCTGCACATTTTTATGCGCCAATCGAAGCGATACGAAAAGTAGATAAAAATAGGGCTTTGCCGATTGCACGAGCGGTTGAGAACAATTTATGGGTACTTAAAGCCAATGCCGTTGGCTCGAGTGATGACAAAATCAGTTTAGGTGGTAGCTTGCTCATAGATCCAAATGGGTTTATCATCCACGAAGGTAATACGATAAATGAAATGATTTTGAGTTATGAGATAAAACAAACAAAAACCTCAAACCTTGAAGAATAGTCATTGCAAGCTATTCTTCTTTTTTTGTAGCACAACATTATCAAATTTTATGCTAAGGAAATCTTTATATAGAACTGTAAATATATCGGATGAGTGTGATATGAAAAAATGGCGCAACAATTGGGTAGAACCCCCGTATTAGTACTGAAAGAAGGTAGTGAGTGAACAAGAGGAAAAGACGCACAGAGCAGGAACATTCTTGCAGCAAAAAGCATTGCTGCAGCAGTAAAGTCTACACTTGGCCCGAAAGGGATGGATAAAATGCTGGTTGATTCTATGGGTGATGTTGTCATAACAAACGATGAGGCAACGATACTGAAGGAAATGGACATAGAACATCCGGCGGCGAAGATGATGGCAGAGATAGCAAAGACGCAAGATGATGAGGTTGGGGATGGCACAACAAGCGCAGTGGTCATTGCAGGTGAACTGCTGAAGAAAGCGGAGGACCTTTTGGATCAAGACGTGCATCCAACATTGATTGCCTCCGGGTACCGATTAGCAGCAGAGAAAGCGTATGAGATATTAAATAGCAGAGCAGAGGACATCTCGCCTGCTGATACAGATACGCTAAAGAAGATAGCAATAACTTCTATTACGGGAAAAGGAGCAGAAATTGCAAAAGAATTGCTAACCAATCTTGCCGTAGATTCGGTGAGAATGATCGCGGAGAAAGGTGTGAAGAAGATAGACATGGACAACATAAAGCTGGAGAAGAAAACCGGCGGCAGTACGGAAGATACGATGTTAATAAATGGTATGCTGATAGACAAGGAGACAGTACATCAGGGAATGCCAAAGCGTGTAGAGAATGCAAAGCTTGCACTCATAAATTCCGCTTTAGAAGTAGAGAAGACGCAGGCTGTAAGCTCGGCTGCGGAATCAGCAACGATGATTCTGAGGATAGACGACGTAATTGCAGCAAGTGCCGAAGAACAGCCACCAGCAGGAGGCGGTATGCCACCAGGAGGTGGCTATCCGGGTATGGCGGGGGGATATTAAACCTTTTTCCCCCCCCCCCTTCTTTGTTATTACCCCTACACAATCATCCATATCTTGGTGTGATTTTCAACATTTGCAGTTCTCATTCTCTTTGCTCCTTAAAGCGTTCCATAAACTTGTCATATACCACAATCTCGAATTCACTGAATGTTGGTTCACTCCCCCTCTCAGTTGTGATCTCATCCAAATCGAGCTCAACCGATGCAATTTCCTCTTCGTTTTTACACGCATATATGATTTCTCCTCGGGGTGATACAACCATACTTCTTCCGATATACCGCTCATTTCCTATCTCGCCACATCTATTTACACCAACCACAAATAGCTGATTGTCTATCGCCCTCGCTTTTAACCTCGCGTCCCACAAATAATCCGCCTCTTCCGGTGCGCTTGCGGGAACAAATATGAGTGATGCACCATTAAGTGCGATTATCCGTGTAAGTTCAGGAAATGCAATTTCAAAACATACCAGTACTCCAAACGTAATATCATCAAGCTCAAATACCGGGAAGTCCTTACCCGATTGAATAAATGGTTTCTCCATCGGATGTGTGACTGCCCTTCTGTATGTGCCGATTACATCGCCGTTGTGAATCACAGAAGTCGTATTATAAAATCTATTCCGCATAACCGGATGTTTTTCGATTAACGGAAGTATGACTGTCTTCCCGGTCTTCTTAATAACCTCTATAATGCTTTTCGCTTCGTCACTAACCTTATTTAAATACTGCAAAGTTTCAATGCCGCTTCTTCCAAGCGCAAAACACTCTGGGAAGCAGGTTATCCCTTCTAAGTCGCCTAATACTTCTTTTAACCGTTCTATGTCCGTTGGATCATAGTTCGTCTGCACGATATTTATTCTCATTTCCTGTACTTCCTATCTTCTTATATACTATCATCCACCATATACTTACTAATATTTTTCGGCAGACTTCATATTTCATAATCCGTATCTTTAACCTTCCTCATTACAATCTCGACACTATAATTTTGGATTGGGAACTCAAACAGAAGTTTGTTGTTTATAAACAAGGTCAAACTTTCTTCGTTATCAAATAGGCCGATTGCGATAACAGAGAACTGTCCCGTGGTCTGATATATCTTGATAAATTCATCAAGCCCAGCCAATTTAGGTAACGCGCTCCTCATCGTCTTGGGTTCTACCTCCAGATTAAATATCGCAATCAGCTTCTTACCAAATTTCCGGGGATTTAGCAATATAGTGTAACTCTTAATATAGCCATCCTTCTCCAGCTTCTCAAGCCTATATCGCACGCCATTTTCACTCAAATTGACCTCTTTTGCAATCTTAGATACCGGCGTCCTCACATCCTGCTGAAGTATCTCGAGGATTTTATTGTCTACTCTACTCACCATTAGTTGTATATAATTAAAGGTGCCGTTTATAAAAAGTCTTCTGAATCTTCAGAAATATCTGTTATTCTCTTATTTATCCTCAAATAGTATATTTAAGCCAGTATAACAAATAGTAGTCTATGAAGAGGAAATATGTATCATGTCGGCCAGTAGCATAGAGAAAAGCGGTTCAATCTATACTGGGCAAAACCAACTTGTTTTTCGTAAACCGGAAGTGAAAGATGCAGTAAAAATCTACGCTTTGATAAACGCATGCAAACCTCTGGCCGTAAACTCAGTTTATAGCTATTTATTGCTCTGTAAGCACTTTACCGATACTTGTGCGGTTGCCGAAGAGGAAGGAGAGATTATAGCTTTCCTGTCCGGGTATCGTCTGCCTTCGGATCCAAAAGTCTTTTTCGTATGGCAGGTCGCAGTAGAAAGTCGAGTAAGAGGAGGTGGTATCGGTAAGCGCATGTTATGTGAAGTATTGCAAAGAACCGTCTGTCAGGACTGTCAGTTTATAGAAACCACCATAACTCGTCACAATACCGCTTCATGGCATCTGTTTTGGGCCCTTGCAAGAGATCTTGAGGCAGACTGCGAAGAAAAGGTGTACTTTTCAAATGAGCATTTCGGACAGGCGAATCAAGAGGCGGAATATCTGCTTCGTATCGGGCCGTTTAGCATCAATCAGGAAGGAGGATAGTAAATGAAGAATACTAATATAATCAAACGCCTTGAATCAAGGGTTCACAGCTATTGTCGTGACTTCCCGGAGATATTTACAAAAGCTCAAGGTGCCATCTTGGAAAACGATACAGGCGAGCGGTTTATTGATTTTCTCGCTGGTGCGGGAGCCTTGAATTACGGGCATAACAATCCGGTGTTGAAGAAAAAGTTGTTAGAATACATTGAGTCAGATGGTATTACACATGGTTTGGATTTAGCAACCGAAGCGAAGAGAAAATTCATGGAAACATTTGAGTCTTTAATTATGCGTCCCCGAGACATGGAGTACAAGTTGCAGTTTACCGGGCCCACGGGTACGAACGCTGTCGAAGCAGCTCTAAAGATTGTACGTAATGTGACCGGACGTCAGACTATAGTATCATTTACCAGAGGCTTCCACGGAGTGACACTAGGTTCTGTCGCGGCCACGGGTAACAGCCACTTCAGGGATGGATGTGGCATACAGCCTCAAGGTACGGTATTTATGCCCTACGACGGTTATATGGGTGATGGTATTGATACTACCGAATATTTAGACAAGATGCTGACAGACGGGAGCAGTGGTTTGGATCATCCAGCCGCTGTTATTGTCGAGACAATCCAGGGCGAGGGCGGTGTCAATGTGGCTAGCTATGATTGGCTGCGCTCCTTAGAAGAAGTCTGTCATAAGCACGATATTTTGATGATTGTGGACGACGTCCAGATGGGGTGTGGACGTACCGGCACCTTCTTCAGTTTTGAAGCAGCCGATATTTCTCCTGATATTATTACCCTATCAAAATCATTGAGTGGATATGGGCTGCCCTTTTCACTCGTGCTGCTGAAGCCAGAACTGGATCAGTGGAAACCTGGCGAGCACAACGGCACCTTTCGAGGCAATAACCTTGCATTCGTGACTGCTATGGCTGCACTTGAGCACTACTGGTGTGATAAAAAGTTCTCTAATGATGTGAAGCGCAAGGGGCAGATTATACGCAATCACTTGGAGAAGCTGGTAAGTGATGATTCAGAAGGTATTTTGTCCACACGTGGTCGCGGTATGATTCAGGCACTGGACTGTAAGACGGGCGAACTGGCCAGCATGATCACGGCCACGGCATTTGAAAAGGGAGTAATCATAGAAACCTCTGGCTCGGATGGAGAGGTTATCAAGTTCCTCATGCCATTGACCATTACCGACGAGCAACTGAATCAAGGCCTCTGTATAATCGAAGAGAGCGTACAGGAAGTCATGGGATCTATGTCCAGCAGGATTTCGAGCGAGATCGAGATCGAGATCGAGAGCGAACTCGAAATAGGGGTTATGACATGATTATAAGAACCCTACAGGAAGCGGAAAAAACTGCCCGACGCGTGGTTTCCGAGAATTGGGAGAGCACTCGCTTGCTGCTGAAAGGTGATGATATGGCCTTTTCCTTCCATATAACTACTATTTACGCTAGTACAGAAACACCCATCTGGTATCAGAACCATTTGGAATCTGTGTACTGCATAGAGGGGAAAGGAGAAATAGAAACTGTGGACGACGGCAAGATTTACCCTATCACGCCAGGCACCCTTTATATTCTGAACAAGCACGATAAGCACTTGCTGCGAGCTAAGACGCAATTGAAGTTGGCTTGCGTCTTCAATCCACCCCTCCACGGAAAGGAAGTCCATGACGGGAATGGAGGTTATCCGCTGGATGCCGAAGAAATTACTGACGGAGCATCCAAATAGATACGATGAAAGAGCGAGTAGAAAGCGTCTACAAGCGTGATGCGATATATCATTGAGCAGAGAGGATGCAAGGGCTATAACGTCGCATATAATCAGCATATCCGAAGATGTAAACCCGGTCCAGTTTTTGTCCATTGCTGACCGGCAGATTATGTTGTATTTTTATTGCGATCAAGATCTTCTTGTGCAATGGTGCTGCGCTTCTAACCAGTCATTAATCTCGGAATCTTCAGAAAATCCCGTTATTTTCCTATTTATCCTCAAATAGCCTATTTAAGCTTGCATATGATATAGTTATTTTATACTATGTGTTCGATATGCGGGTACTTTTCTCAGGAAGAGGTGCCGACGCGTATTGTTACCGATATGCTGCAAAAGACAGAGCATAGAGGTCCCGATGCGCATGGATTGTATACAGATGGCGAGATACAAGGGAGTAGCGAGATAAGCGATTTGGAAAGCAGAGAAAAGGCGAGAGTTTGTCTTGGGCATTCGGAGTTGAGTATTGTTAGAGGCGAGGCAGGAGAGATACAGCCATTGCGGTCTTGTGATGGTTCTTTATCGCTAGTACACAATGGCGAGATATACAACTACCAGGAATTAAGGAGTCTATTGGGTAAAGACCATGCATTAGAAGATGAAGATAACGGTAGCGAGATTTTATTGCATCTGATAGAGGAAATCTACGATGGCAATTTACTGAGAACCGTGCAGTCTGTCGTTAAGATGTTAAACGGCATGTATGTCTTTGCAGTGACAGATGGAGATGAAGTTGTAGTTGCAAGGGACCCGGCAGGTATAAAGCCGATATATTACGCAGAAGAGGAAGGGCGTGTATATTTCTGTTCTGAGAAGAAAGGTCTTTATGACACCGGAGGTAAAATCAGAAGTATACCCCCGGGAAAGATATTGAGGGTAAATAAAGATGGTTTATCAATACATCAGGGTGTGATAATCGAACGACCACAGATTGATATTACAGATTTCGATGAAGCAGTGACCCTGTATAAAGATGCTATAACTGACGCGGTTGAAAAGATGTTGAGGGGTGTAGATAAAGTAGGGATGATCTTTTCTGGTGGTGTGGATTCGGTACTGATTGCAAAGCTCATATCTGACTTCGGATGTGATCTCAAATGCTATTGCGTGGGTACGAAAGACTCAGAAGATATAAAGAATGCGGAAAAGGTAGCTAAGGATTTGGGATTGAATTTACGTGGGATAAAAATAGATGAGCGAACCGTGGAGGCTGTACTGCCAGAGATCATCGAAACCATCGAGCTAAACGGTCTGCTTCAGGTAGAGGTTGCGGTACCAATGTATCTTGCAGCGAAGGCAGCATCTGAAGACGGAATAAAAGTAATGTTCAATGGGCAGGGCGCCGATGAGTTATTCGCAGGTTATTGGTGGTATAAGGATGTTGTAAGAGAGGATGGCTTCTTGAAACTACACGACAAGTTATGGGAAGACATTGACTTAGCCTATGACGATACGCTTGAACGTGAAGATAAAGTTACAATGGCAAATTCCATTGAGTTACGTGTTCCATACTTAGATAGAAATGTTGTACAATGTGCAATGCGTATTTCTCCACGACTTAAGATAAAGGATGGCGATGATTCAACAAGAAAATGGGTTCATCGTGGGGTTGCTGCAATGCTTGGTGTGCCGCAGTACACGGCATATCGTGAGAAGGATATGGCTCAATCCGGGTCGGGTGTACACGATATAGTAAAAAGGGTTGCAGAGGAATACTTTGTGGGTAAAAATGTTGAAGCAGTTGAGCTCGAAGATAAGGGCTCGAACTACCGATACCTGGATGAGGATTATGGAACGCCAGAAATGTGGGCATATATGCATGAGATAACAAAGGTCAATCAATGCCTTGAGTGATGAGTGCAAGAGCACTAATTAATGTAAAAGGCTTGAAAAGTGGTCAATACTTAGATCAACCCTGGGGGTGGAAAGTATAAAACTATAAGGTAGGTGGGTTGTGATATGGCATGGGAAAAGGAACTAGAAGAAAGCATTAGCACTATTGCGCAGTTGGGTGATTATATAGAACTGAGACCAGAAATGGAGCAGCAATTACAAGAAATTATAGCGATACATCCTATGCGTATTACTCAATATTATATGTCCCTAATAGACAAATATGACCCTAACGACCCAATAAGAAAGATGGCTGTTCCTTCAGAATAAGAGCTAAATCTTTTTGGCTCTTATGACACGAGTGGTGAGCGGGAAAACACAAAGATGCCCGGTCTGCAGCACAAATATGCACAAACTGCCTTGGTTTTGGCTACAAATAGCTGCGCTACTTATTGTAGATATTGTTTCAGAAAAAGGTTGGTTGGTCTACCAACCGAAGAGATATTGAAGAGATTTAATGATGCTGTAAAATATATTGAAAACCATGAAGAGATCAATAATGTACTTATCAGCGGTGGTGATCCTTTTGTTTTATCAACAGGCGTGATCAAGGATTTTTTAGAGAAGCTCTCAAATATCAGGCATTTAGATTTTATACGCTTTGGAACTAGAGTTCCAGTGACATTTCCGGATAGGATCCTGGAAGATGCCGAGTTATTGTCAGTACTGAAAAAGAACTCGCAGGAAAGTAGACGAATCTATGTAGTAACACAATTTAACCATCCAAGGGAAATTACGCAAAAAGCTACTGACGCTGTTAATAGGCTCATTCGCTCTGGTGTGATACTGGACAATCAATCCGTTTTACTTAAAGGTGTGAATGATGATCCTGAGACTTTAGCGGAATTACAAAATAAACTTGTGGGTATCGGTGTTATCCCTTATTATCTATTCCAATGCCGACCTGTAAAGCGGGTGAAGAATAACTTTCAAGTGCCTTTGTATAAGGGCTATGAAATAGTAGATAGAGCAAAAAAGAAGCTTAATGGGCACAGTAAAAGGTTTAAGTATATCATGTCGCATCATACAGGCAAGATAGAGATTGTAGGTGCTATGGACGATTATATGTATTTTAAATACCATAAAGCGCATGTCCCCGAGAATATCGGCAAATTCTTTAAGCGGAAGATAAATAAAACCGCCGAGTGGCTAGATGAGTTAGAATAAATCCATTTTTTAGCACTCATTTCACATTAAACGAAATAAAAAATTTAAGTGTGTGTGTTCCATTACTAATACTAATATGATCCAACTAAATATGACTAATGTGCCAACAGAAACTGTGTATAGCCTAGGTTATACGACAATTAAAATATCGATTGCGCTTATAGCTACAGTCATAGTTGCTCAGATCATAGACCGTGCCCTGGCAGCATACCTCAAATTTGCAAGCGGAAAGCTCAAAGTTGATGCAACTACCTATACTGTCGTTAGAAGAATAATAATCGTTACTATTTACTTAATAGGCGTTACAGTCGTGATTTCAATCATCCCAGGTCTTCCAGACTTAGTGTTCGCCATGGCAGTCAGTGCAGGCATCGGTGCCATTATCATAGGTTTAGCACTACAAGGAACACTTTCTAACGTATTTGGTGGTCTTTCAATTGCTATTTCTCGCCCTTTTCGTGTCGGTGATGTTGTAGAAATGGAGAATGAATATGGAAACATAGAAGATATAACGCTCCGGCATACCGTGATAAGGACATGGCAGAACAAAAGGGTGATCATCCCCAACTCACGAATAAGTGTAGACACCGTAATAAACTGGACGATAGATGAGCTTGCAGTGCTATGGGCAGTTGATTTTGGCATAAGTTACGATTCTGATCTAGACCTTGCCAGATCTATAATCGTTGATGAAATAAACCAACATCCTGATGTGATCCATGGCGAAGATAGAGAAGCAAAAGTCAGGGTTACGGAACTCGGTGATTTTGCAGTTAATCTAAAAGCTACTTTTTGGGTGACTGACAGACCCACAGCGTGGGGAACAGGCGCGGAAATAAGAGAATCTGTGAAGAAGAGATTTGATAAAGAAGGCGTAGAGATACCGTTCCCGTATCGAACGATAGTATATAAGAAGGATATGGAGCAGAGATAACTCAATACTTCACGATGCTTTCGATAAAGGGACGATAAAAAAGGAATAATTAGCCATTCTCCAATACTCGTTTCACCTTCTCTAGCAATAGTCTATTTATCAACTCACCATCCACTTTACCGCGCAATTCCTTCATTGCAACACCCATTAACGGCCCCACCGCCCTTTCGCCCTTTTCTCGTATGAACTCCTTCTTCGAGTTCACTATCCCGTCTATAAGCTGTTCTATCTCGCCCGTATCCGACTTGAGCCCGATCTCATCGATCGCAGTTGCTATGCTCAAGTCCGGTTTATTAGCCACGAATTTCAAAATATCCGGTACTGCCTCTTTTCCAAACGTATTCGCAGAGAGTTGCTTGAACACATCCAAGAAATGCAGGTCGGTCAACTGCACCACATCTAGCCCTTCTTGCATGAACTCTACTAATGTGTCTGTAAGCGTTCTAACCACTAAAGTTACTGGTACGTCACCATAAGATTCCATTATACGTTCAAAGAGCGCGAAATTGGAATTACGCGATATTTTATCCGCGAGTTCGTCATTTAACCCGAATTTAGCTTTATAGCGCTCTTTTCGGTGTTCAAAAGTCTCCGGAAGATTGGCTCGTATGTACTCCAACCACGCATCTTCTATCTCAACAGGTGGCACATCTGTTTCCGGATACATCCTCGCAGCACCGGGTAGAGGTCGCATATAGGCACTGCTTCCGTTTGGCAATGCTCTTCTTGTCTCTTTTGGTATTTCCTGCATCGCCGTCTCCGCCCGCATCAACACTGCTTTCAGCGCTTTTGTCGCACGTTCTTCATCTGCAGCTACTATCACTACGCAGTCATCTTCCGTAGCGTCAAATGTTCTCTTCAAGTGTTCTACCTCTTCTGCAGTGATGCCATATGCCGGAAGTTCATCTGTGTGCATCAAGCCCGCACCGAACTTAATTGCGAAATCAGCTAATTCCGTGCCGAATCTGCGCCCTGGTTGTATCTCCGTTCCGAGCACACCCGCAAAACCACGCAGACATACGCCAAATACCGCACCGCCCGCTTTTTTTATCACGCGTGAGGTGGTGACCCCGAATATTGCAGCTAAATCTTTTATTTCGTGTTCTACTTTCGCACATCTCTTATTCAACTCAGATTTCAGCTCTATAAGTTTTAACTGGCGCACAACTTCGTTATTCACGATTTCGCCTATCAGTCTCAGATTCTGAACGCCTTTTAGCTCTACTCGTGCACCACCTTCGATAGAGACGTTTACGTCTTGTCTGATAGTACCTAATCCGCGCTTCACATTGCCTGTGGAGCGTAGTATCATACCTAATTGCTCTGCCACTTTCACCGCCTGCTCCGCCGTTTTTATATCCGGTGCGGTGCATATCTCTACAAGCGGTATGCCCAACCGATCTAAAGAATAAACAACAGCTTCGCCTTCTGCTTCTAGCTTCTGTGCCGCATCTTCTTCCAGGCAAAGAGAATCTACCCGGACAGGTCCCTCTTCTGTCGAGAGCAAACCCCCAGTTGCAACTAATGCAGTTCGCTGGAACCCGCATGTATTAGACCCGTCTATGACGATTTTGCGCATTGTATGTATACCATCGATGGGGTTCATGTTCAGAAGCAGAGCGACTTCTAATGAGATCGCAATAGCTTCGCGGTTCAATTCACGCGGTGGCTCTTCGTCATATTCCACCAAACACGTGCTGTCATAGCCCTTGTAAATAATCGTTCTACCGTATTGCTCTTCCGCACGTGCTGCTTCGTCCACCTTGCCCATTTCGCTCTTTGACGCTCTCAGATACCGGCTAAAGGCTAGTATCGTGTCTTTCTTGTCCCTCAACGTGGTCGGGCAATTGCAGAATAATTTGGTCTTCGTATCGAGCTGCTGGTGTATTTCCAGACCGGCTTTTAAACCTATAATATCACTCCCCTTTTCGTGTTGTGATTCTATCGGCATTTTTAGTTCATTCAATCATTGTATCTACACTTTATATTTTTTTAGTATTTCAAAAAAATTGAAAAGCTTTTATCTCCAAAATTTAGTTAAAAAGTTTGGGAGGGGAACGCGAAATAGGTAAAATGGCTGAGGAGAAAAGCGGACAACCACAGAAGTTTGCTTGGAACAATGTCCCAGGAGAGGATAATGAAAACCTCAAAAACTTCCTCAGAAAAGAGTTCGGTATTGACTGGACGAAAGATGCAAAAATCACCAAATCCGATGACTGCAGGATCATCCACATTTTTACTGATGATCACTCAGCCGAAATAATTATGGCGGAGAATGAGAAAAAGGCAATCTTAAAAATCCGTGATGGTGAAACACAGAACCTAAAAGTTAAAAAAGAGGACGACAAGCTAAACATATACTTTTCATCAATATGCGAGAAGTTACTTGAGCTAAAAGACTTAAACGGGATTATAATGGGTTATTTAAAAAGAAGATACAAAGATAAGCCTATTAAGCTTATCATTATAGCAATTCTTATTACTATTGTTGTTTTACCATTCTATAATGCCGTTTTTAGTATATGGGTAGCTGAGTGGTGGCCTACATCTTCAATACCGTCTACGCCCACAATACAGCCGACTAAACTCATTTACAACTTGTCAACAGAAGATGATGGATATATATACATCTGGGAGCCTTGTACAAATAGTAGAGCGCCTGAGAAGGGTTGGTTAGTCGTTGAAAATCCATTTTACAAGATAAACATAAATCTAGACCACAGTTACTACATGCTCTTTGACAATAAGAGTAATAAAGATATTTTGGTCTATGACGATACGGTAAAGAGCGGGATGAATATGCTCACCGGCTCTGCTCTAGGTTTTTGTGATCATGATGGAGATAATGCTATACAATATGCAACTACGGCTTTCCATGATACCGATGGTATAGAATATGAGATAGGATATGAAGATAGAGATAGGGGCTTTGTGCTGATAGATACCGAAGGATGGGATACAAGACTAACGGAAGACGATAGAAAAGGATATGACGTTGAAGCAGAGGTCATCTTTGGTATATTTGCAAATAAGCCGTACTTTATCAATGCTGTTGAGCACACTAATCTACAAAGAGGGGGTTATGTATTTCCCCCGAATCCTATTCAGGACCCAGATGAAATTGTACAATCCTGGATCCTAATTGATGAATACCGATATACATCTATGAAAGGAGGGGATAACGCAAATGCTGAATGGGGATTACCTATTTTGTATGACATTACAGATATTAGTAGGACTGGAAGAAAGCCCTGGCACATCGGTTCTGCGGCTTTTTCGATGATGTTCCCAGAACATATCCTTCTGGGTGACAAACTTGGTGGCGGGATAATCTTCTCGCTGCCGGAAGGCAAATTCAGGTTTGATGATAGTTTAGGGGTATACGGCGATCAAATAGCGGGAGAGTTCATCCTCTATGTAGAAAAGCCTCAAAAAGCCATTGCATTCACCGTAAATCCCGTAAATGAACACCTATTCTTCTATGATATTGAGGACTTTAATACCTTTGATAGTTATGAGGATTTGATGGCACGTACATGTGAGAAATACGGTTTGGTTTATCCAAACGGAACGATCGATGCACACGATTGGATGACGAAGAGATATGCGTATGTGATAACCCTGAAGGACGAGTGGTATGATGTAAATGCTGAGCAGGTCTCAGATGAGATATGGACCTCAGCGGATCAGGGCATTGCAGATTTTTACACCTATCAGGAGATAATAAGTAAGACGATGGAAAAAACTACCCCCCTCTCTTCTTAAATGCTAAAATAGCAATTACTACCAATATGACAATTATTACAAATATAACTCCCCATCCCACTGGTGGCTTTGGTGGCGGTGGTGTTGGTGTTGGTGTTGGTATCGGCGTTGGCACAGAAGTGGGAGATATTGGCGGCGTAGTTGGCGTGTGTGTTAACGTTGGAGTCGCAGTAAGTCGCAATGGCAGATTAGGGTCCAGAGGAAATAGGTCCTCGCCATCTTTAAAACCGTCTCCGTCAGTGTCCGGATTGTTTTTGTCTGTTCCAAGAATTAACTCGCGGGAATCGGAGAGACCATCACCGTCAGAGTCCCTGGATGGGCGACCTCGCCCACCACTTCCACCACCACCACCTCCATGATCGTATTTCGGCATAAACTCACCAGATATAGCAAATACACAAAAATGTGTGATATTACACCAGACATAATTTCCCTCTGGGTTTACGTCACTGATAGGTATCTCTTCCCATCCGGCAGCGCGTTTATTGTAATATCTGAGTTTTAATGTGCTCTCATCGATCGCACCAAGCTCGTTTTGGTCATAGTATACTTTTATAATCCGCCAACCTGCGCTATCATTCAAATTCTCACTGGCGTCGGCATATACATAACCGCCTACATTATTAGTTAACTCAGGAACGCCATCGGGAGGGACCGATGATTTTTGAACGCTCATAGACCCTGCGAAATAATCCGTCCTTGCACTAATATTAAAGCTGGTGTTTGTATTATTGGCAGTTATCTCAAGGGTTTTATTTATTATACCCACGAGATTGCTATCTCTGTGATCCGATCCAAGTATAAGATCATAAATTCGCGTTTCGTTGCTTATTTCATATCTTATCTCGTTTAGGGTTATGTTACCTCTAATGATATCTCCACTGAAGACAACAGCATCCTCCACTATAACGTCATCTAAAAATGTACTAACCACTTCACTATTAGTGATTACCGAGCACGTTATGGTCGAGTCCGAAATGATTGAATTAATGATTGCGGATCTAGTTATAATTGAGTTATTTATTGCCGATTTTATTAGCGCAGAATTAGTTATTGTGGTGTTTATTGGCACTGTATCAATCGCACCCTGAACGATTGTCCAGGTTTCAATGGCATCTCTCACGGTATTATCATTCCTTGAGGTCACCTCTACTTTTGCTCTATATATTCCTGGCTCTGTATCACTAACATTCAGTTTTATCGTCTCGAATTTAAGTCCCGAAAAGATATGTGCTGAAATTTCGCCCGCATCAAGTGTGACAATATCCTTGTCTAAACATAAAACTCCCGGATTATCTATGCTTGAGACATCTAAATCGTATGTATCGCACATATTGCCAAGATTTTCTACTATCATATAATACGTTGCATTTGTTGCAGGTTCAACAGTTTGCAAATAGGGGGTAAGAGTCCGCGGGAGATACAACCTAACCCCGCGGATTATATCTGCCTGTGTATACCACGTATTATTGGTAATGTTATTGCCAGAGGACGAATAGAGAAAGACATCAAAATAGTAGTTCAATTCTGCGGCATTATCGATTATCTCATTCTCATTTGATGAATATACCGAGATCCCGAAGTAACTGGAGGATACATTATTGTTGGATATTTTGTTTAATCGTGAATTCGACAAATAAATACCTTCATATGTATTAAAACGTGCAGAATTGTTAACTAATATATTATTAGTAGAATTTATCAAAGAGAAGCCGGCGATTTCGTTCGATTCTGCACTGTTATTTATCAATCGTATCTCGCTTGATTCATTTAGCCCAATACCACGTTCATTTAAATTGGCAGTATTATCGCTGATTGAGTTGTTGGTAGAGTTAAGCACAAAAATACCAAATAAATCGCTTTTCGATACGTTGTTATTGGTTATAGCGTTTGTGTACTGTAGATCAGCTAACCAGATGCCGTAAGAATTACTACGACTTACTGTGTTATTCATGATCTGATTATTGCTGATGTCAGCCCCCTTAATGCTTAAACCTATTAGATTTGAATATAGCACGTTATTAGATATTATATTGCTGCCACATGAACGAAACAGTGCAATACCAATTGCAGTATTGAAAGAAACAGAGTTGTTAGTTATAGTATTGTGGCTAGCAGAATCAGTTAGTTGAATTCCCGAGTATTTGTTGAAACATGCAGAGTTATTTGTTATCGTATTATTGCTCGGTGATCCGGGAAAGTCACTCTGCAACAAGCTAATGCCTGTACCGCCATTTGTATTGGCGACATTGTTGTTTATTTTGTTGTTGCTGCTAATGCCCCGTAATTCGATACCGCTATACCACTCTGTGTAGCTGAAAGTGTTATTTACTATTATGTTGCCACTCGAGTTAATAATGAACAAGCCCCCATCGTAATTAAAAGTGGCCGAATTGTTGACTATAACATTGTTATCGCTTGGACCATATAAGCCCCATATGCTAATTCCGTCATAATTGCGGTCAAAATGGTTATTTGCTATGGTATTAAAACTTCCGCCACCGAACGGATAAAATATGAGTCCGATCTTATTATCTGTCGCCATGTTGTCAGCTATCGTGTTATTATCGCTTGAATCAAAGAATGCAAAGCCCGCATAAGAATTAGAATTTGCAGTGTTATTTGTTATCGTATTCTCCCGTGAGCCTGATAACGCAATACCAATAAAATTTAAACTCGGATTGTTATCTGTTATCCTATTGTTGGAGGAAGAGAGGTGGATACCAGCTTTATTATCACCCGTAGCGCCTTTTATTCTGAAACCGCTTAATTTCACCGACTCTGCAGATATAGTAAAGACGTGATCGCTCGGGTTTAGTGCCTGAACAATAGTATCTGCGTGATTTACGGAAGTAGCGCGTATAGTTAGCGATTTGTTCACTTTCACGTTTTCTCTGTACGTTCCGGGATCTACTACGATTGTATGGCCATCTGTTGTATTGTGATCGTAAATCGCAGCTTGAATAGTAAAGAAGTTCTCTAAAGTGTCATGGTTGTGGACTGTAGGCATAGGCACGCCCATCGGTGCGGATATGCGGGAGGAAGTGTTATTCACATGAGGTATGGCTATCACTTTGCTCGTTGAACTTATGGCACTGGAGTTATCGGTCACCGTTAAGGTTACAGTATAATTATCCGTTGAGAGAAACTGATGAGTTATTGTAGTTTCCGCCGTGCTTGTGATGTTTCCGTCGCCAAAGTCCCATTGGTAGAATAGGATAGCACCATCCGGGTCATAACACGAAGAGGCATCGAAGGTGACACTTTTCTTTACTACCGGTTCCCGAGGTGAGAATGTAAAATCGATAATAGGCAGCACGTTCCCCACGATATAAAACGTGAAAGGTCGAATCAGCGGGTAGCTGTCGTTTTCCCACTTGCCGCCTCCGCCCCACAAAGGATAGCCCGAAGGCACTTCGCCTTTTCTTGCACTCAACCCCCTATAGATGCCGTAGGGCTTGTCACCAATCCCATCGCTGTTATTGTCTGCACCACAGTAGTCACGCCAGTAATTGCCGATATAGCCTGTGTATTGACTGCCGTTGTAGGCATATGTTATCATTGATGATGAATTCCAGATGTTGCTCGAGCCCATAGTGTGGATGTCATGAATGCTGTTATTCACGAAGTCGTTGTGGTATATCCAATTGCTCGACGAAGAGACCATATGGAGGCCATACCGGCAGTTCATGCTGATTTCGTTCTTCGAGAGCTCGTTATTCGTGTTACCGCGCGAGAAGAATATACCGTCCCGATGGTTACCACTGATTTTGTTATGCGAGAGTAGGTTATTTGTGGAACCCACCAGGTGTATGCCGTAATAATCGTTATCACAGATTTCGTTATGCAAGATACATGTTTTTGTGGAACACGCTAAATAGATGCCCGTTTTGTTGTTCTCGTAACAGGAGTTGTTCGAGATTGTGTTAGTTGTGGAATTCAACGAGTAGATGCCCGTGTATCTGCTCCTGGCGATTTTGTTGTCCCGAATCATGATGTCAGAAGAATCGGACAAGTCGATCCCACACCAATTATCACCAATTTCGTTCTTTGCAATCGTGTTATTCGATGAGTTATACAGGGATATGCCGTCATTGTTGTTCACAACGCAGGTATTGCTTGAGATCATGTTATTTGAAGAACCTGACAAGCGGATGCCATTGTAATTGTTCGCGCAGCAGGTGTTATTCACGATAATATTACCGTTGGATTCTACTTTTATCCCCGCATCGCCGGGATAGTGCCCACTTCCGGTAGCCATAAACCCGTCAACGGTGCAACTGTCTGCTTTTATTGTTATTGCATTTCCCGAGCCCCCGGCATCTATGATAGTATCATTTGCACCGTCCCTTGAATAGAGTGTCAATCGCTTGTCCAGAACCACAGATTCATTGTACGTCCCGTTCCACACTTCAATTGAATCGCCATAGGCAACGTTCGAATTGTCTATTGCCGATTGTATTGTCTGGAAGTTTGCACTGGGATCTGTTAGGTGCACCATCCATGTAGTTGGACTATCGCCGAGAGATGAAACCGAAGATTCATCGCTTATATTGCCCCATACGCCATCTGTCGTATTACCGGCTGTTACATTCTCGTCTATCGCACCTGTAAAAGGCACGAGTACCAAAGCCAGTATTACGATCATCTGCGATACACTTAGAAGAATTTCTTTTGCGGCTTTCATCTCTCATTATCACCTCTACAGTAATAGATCCTAATGGACGCAAAGTATGGTTATCACTTTGCTAGTCGAACTTATGGCGCCGGAGTCATCGGTCACCGTTAATGTTACTGTATAATCAGCAGTTGAGCGATAATAGTGCGTTATTGTACTTTCAGCCATGCTTGTGATGTTTCCGTCGCCGAAGTCCCATTGGTATAAAATGATGGTACCATCAGGGTCATAGCTTAAAGAGGCATCGAAAGTGACACTTTCGTTTACTATAGGATCTGGCAGTGAGAATGTAAAATCGGCAACCGGTAGCACGTTCTCTAGAATATAAAACGTGAAAGGTCGAATCAGCGGGTAGTTGTCTTCTTCCTCGGTAAATCCGCTCATAAATGGATCAGTCGGCCATATTATTGGTTCGTAACTCTCATTGAAGAAGTAGAGCTCGTCACCAAACACATCGCTGTTATTGTCATCACCAAAATCGTAGCTCATGTTTAGATCTCCTTCGCCACCAATAAAAAAAAGAGGATAACCGCATATAGGGCTACTATGTGTTTCAGATTCCTCAAA
Organism: Candidatus Methanophagales archaeon; assembly: GCA_003336485.1. Classification (GTDB taxonomy): domain Archaea; phylum Halobacteriota; class Syntropharchaeia; order Alkanophagales; family Methanospirareceae; genus Methanophaga. The sequence goes on along the minus strand of QENH01000174.1, from coordinate 1,198 downwards.
CCCTCCACCAGAAATGCCGTAGGGTGCGTCACCAATTCCATCGCTGTTATTGTCAGCACCAACGTAGTCACTCAAGTAATTACCGATATAGCTTGTGTATTGACTGCCGTTGTAGGTGTAGGTAATCATGGAATTCCAGATGCTGTCGGAATCGTATGAGTTAACATTCCTGCTATTATTTACGAAGTCGTTACAGTATATCCGATTGTTCGACGAATACGCCACGTGGACACCTGCCTGTAGGTTTTTGTAGATTTCATTGTTCGTGACAACGTTATTCGGGGATTGCGAGATGAAGAGACCATCCCAAAAGTTGTCATAGATTTCGTTATTCTGGATGATGTTGTTTGAGCAAGCCATCATGTAGATACCGCCCATATCGTTATGCCAGATTCCGTTATTCTTGATGATGTTGTTTGAGCAATCCGCTAAGTAGATGCCCTCCCCTTTGTTTTCGTAGCAGTAGTTGTTCGAGATCGTGTTATTCCCGGAATTCAACAAGTCGATGCCAGAGTCTATGTTCTTGGAGACTTTGTTGTTCCTGATCCGGTTGTCCGAAGAATCCGACAGGTAAATACCATCCCTGTTATTATCACCAATTTCGTTATTCGAGATCGTATTATTCGCGGAATTCCACAAATAGATGCCGGCATGGAAGTTCTCGTGGCAGATATTGTTCAAGATCGTGTTATTTGAGGAATCAGACAAGCGGATGCCATTGTATTTGTTCGCGCAGCAGGTGTTATCCACGATAATATTTCCGTTGGATTCTACTTTTATCCCCGCATCGCCGGGATAGTGCCCACTTCCGGTAGCCATAAACCCATCAACTATGCAACTCTCTGCTTTTATTGTTATTGCACTTCCCAAGCCCCCGGCATCTACTATTGTTACATTTGCACCGTCCCTTGAATAGAGTGGCAATCGCTTGTCCAGGACAACAGATTCATTGTACGTCCCGTTCCACACTTCGATTGAATCGCTATAGGCAACGTTCGAGTTGTCTATTGCCGATTGTATTGTCCGGAAGTTTGCACTTTTATCTGTTGGATGTACCGTCCATGTAGTTGGACTGTCGCCGAGAGATGCGAGCAAAGAAACATCGCTCAGAATAGCCTCGCTTATATTGCCCCATACGCCATCTGTCGTATTACCTGCTGTTACATTCTCGTCTATCGCACCAGTAAAAGGTGCGAGT
>QENH01000175.1 GCA_003336485.1 Candidatus Methanophagales archaeon | reverse complement strand
TATCCGACGTTTTCGGGGTTTTATCACTATCCATTCCACAATGTGGACAGATTCTTCGTTCTCCTCGAATTCTTTGGATTTCATCAGCAAAACCAAAAGCAAGTATTCCTGTCGGTAATGCGAACATTCCAATCCCCAAAAGGGCAATCATTGCTCCTTAAATTCTAACTTTTAATAGCTTCGTCTTTCTCTGATTCTATCATCGTGATTACCACCAGGTCAATTGCATTTTCTTTTAAAAATTCTTTTGCTCTCTTTATAGCTTGATCGTAAAAATATATCATTTTATCCCTCTCTCCTTTTTTCTTATAAACTCTTGCTAAACCCCAAAAACCATCATGATGCTCTGGCTGAGATCGAATTAATCTTTTGAAAAAGTCCTCTGCTTCTGTTAATTCATACCTTTCAATATCTGAAGAAAAAGAATGAAATTCATCCCTCTCCTCATGGGGTTTAATATCACTGTATTCTTTTTTTATTTCATCCAGAAACAAACAACATTTTTCGTACAATTTTCCACTCCCGCAATAACACAACCTATTATCCTTCATATTTCTCAACACCTCTCTTTACTATTATCGTCGCCATTTCATATAACTTCGATATATCCGTACTCACTTTGCATGTCCCTCCGATTGGGTGTAATATCCGAACAAGGTTCGCATATACCACCCAAACTTTGGTCGAACTCCCATCATCGTTTACTACTCTTCATTTTTCACCATTAATAAGTCGCGTACACCATACTTAAGTACAGGACCTACAACCATATATGATACATATCTAAATAAATAAATAAATAAATAGGCATTATATATAATATTAAATATAGTGCAATTTAGTTTATATAAACTAATTATTAATATGTTTATTAGTTATGAAAGCCGCAATATATGTTAGAATAAGTCCCACATACCGGGACAAAGAAGAAACGATAACAGGGATGGCAAAGAGCATAGAAAGTTCATTAGACATTTGCAGACGAAAAGCGCGAGGCGAAGACGATGAAATTGTAGAAGAATATGTGGACCAATACGTAAGCGGAAAGAGTCAAGAGCATATGAAAGAATTTCAGAGGATGGTCCAGGACGCACACCGGAATCATTTTCAACGCATCTACTGCCGCCGGGTTGACCGGTTCGGCAGGAACCTGAACGAAATGATAAAGACGGAGATAGAGCTGCACAGCATAGACGTGTCGCTCTATTTCGTTGAGGAGAACATAGACACAAGTACGGAGATAGGGAGACTAGTAATGAACATTTTGAGCCATGTAGCAGAATGGAAAAGGGTTGAAATATTAGAGAACACACAACGGGGGCGGGAAGAACTGAAACGCAAGATAGAAGCTGGAACAACAGATAAACGCTTTGGCCGTACAGCGAAGAAGATCAATTTGAGAAGCGTTATAGATATGAAGAACAAGGGCATGACCTGGGCGAATATTTCTGATTATGTAAACGTGTCAGTGCCAACGATACAGCGTAGGCTGAAGGATGCAGGCTATACGTTCGATAGGGGGAGTATTGTAAAAGCGTAACTTTATTATGCAGTTATTTTAGTACCAACTTAGCATAGGTTTATATACTTTGCCGGCGAATAAAAAAATAAAGGTAAAAAAGATGGGGAGATTAGATGTAAGGGGGATAAGCGAAGAGACGTTAATAGAATTCAAAAGACACGTACAGAATAAATACGGTAAAATCCATACCGTGCTCGGGCTGGAAGTAGAAAAGGCACTGAAGTCATATCTCGCCGCGATTGAATTTCAGGAGCGGTTAGCAAGTTTCGAATCGCAGTGCAAAAGCACACACATAAAGGTGGACTAAAATGCCGAGAGCGGAACTACATGTACGGGGTTTGAATGCTGAGGTGGTCAATGCGTTCCGGGAGTACGTATTGAAGAAGTACGGTAAATTACATACCGTATTTGGGCTAGAAGTGGAGAAAGCATTAAGCGAGTACCTAAAAAGACAGGAAGAGATGCGCACGGAAGAAGCTAGACGGGAGAGCAAATAGAGGGCTTTCATCGAGGAGATGTTTATTTTGTCATTTTAAATCAGGTGAAGTGGCGAGAGCAAACAAGTTGTAATCTTCTCGTCACGTGGCAGAGGCGGAATTAAAATATGCTCGGTCATCCAACATAATTTCGCAACGTACCGATACCCTCAATCGTTACTTCTATCGTATCACCTCTATGCATAGCGCCAATTCCACCTGGCGTTCCCGTTGCTATAATATCGCCTGGCATTAACGTCATAACATGTGATATGAACGAAACCAACTCTTCAACGGTAAATATAAACTCAGCCGTATTAGAATCCTGTTTCAGTTCACCATTAAGAAAACTCCGGATCGCCAGATTATTCGGATCAATAGCCTTTACTATTTCCGGCCCTACAGGGCAGAACGAGTCAAAGGATTTAGCTCTTGTCCATTGCACGTCTCTCTTCTGTATATCTCTTGCGGTTACATCATTCAAACATGTAAAGCCCTCTATATGCGCCATAACGTCTTTTGGCTCGATGTCTTTGCATACCGCCTTCATGACAATGGCTAACTCAGCTTCGTAATCCACACGTGTAGCCTGTGACGGGTACACAATGCACTCACAGGGGCCTATCAATGCAGTAACGGGTTTCATAAATATTATTGGTTCTGGTGGCAGCGGCATGTTAAGCTCTTTCGCATGCGCCTTGTAATTAAGACCCACCAGAACAATCTTTGTTGGTCGGTGTATTAAGAAAGAAAGGCCCATTTTATTATTTATTTCTGGGCGAACAATTTCCTTATCTCTTCACCAACGGTTTCGACCTGATGCGCACCTATATTCTCCCTGCTCGCTTTTAAGAACGGGATACCTTTTTTGTATTCGTCAACCCAATCATTGGCGAATTCACCGTTTTCTACCCGCTTCAAAGCCTCTTTCATCTTCGCCTTTACCTCAGGCCCGATTATCTGATGCCCCACTGCCCACATACCGTACTCTGCAGTATTAGAGATGACTTCTGCCATCCGCTTTATTCCACCCTGCCATACTAAATCGACAATTAACTTCATCTCGTGCACGCACTCGAAATATGCCATCTCGGGTGGATAGCCGGCCTCTACCAAAACCTCAAAGCCAGTCCTCATTAATTCCACCAGACCGCCACATAAAACGCACTGCTCGCCAAATAAGTCCTCATATGTCTCTTGCTCAAAGGTGCATTCTAAAATGCCCGCTTTTGTCCAGTGCATTGCCTTTGTCATTGCCAATGCCACTTCTCGTGCTTTTCCCGATGGATTCTGCTTTACTGCTACGAGACCGGGTACGCCAAAGCCTTCCAAATATGCCTTCCTCTCTTCAGTGCCCGGTGCTTTTGGCGCAACCATGATAACGTCCACATCATCCGGTGGCACAATTCTCTTAAAGCAGATATTAAAGCCATGCGAAAAACAAAGTGTTTTCCCTGCTTTCAGATGCGGCATTATCTGATTTTCATAAATCGTTGGCTGAACCTCATCAGGAAGTAGGATATGAACAACATCCCCTTTTTCTGCCGCTTTATCTACCGGCAATACCACAAAACCGTCTTCTTTCGCTTTTTCCCAACTCGGATTCTTAATACCACCTAAAATCTCCGTTTCTCCTATGACCACATTTATGCCGGAATCTTTCAGACAGTTCGCCTGTGCGTCACCCTGCGCGCCGTACCCGATCACAACTATTGTTTTATCTCTTAAAATGCTATCGTCCACATCTTCATCATGTAATATTTCCATGCTGTATCACCCTTTTTGTTTATATTAACATATTTTTGTTAATAAGTTTATATTATTCTTTTCTCCTGGAACTCTGTGCGATCTTGTGGTCAGCTAAACATTCACGGGTTTTATACTATTTATCCGTACCTGACGCAGTCCCAATCGCCGTAATACCAGTCCTGAACAGTTGCTTGAGACCAAAATGTTTCATCAAGTCCACAAACCGGTCTATCCTCTTAGGTTCTTCTGTAAGTTCCAATGTTACCGAATCCAGCGTAGCATCTACTATTTTGGCACTGTATGATTCCGCAAGCTGCATCACCTCAGAACGAGCTTTCGAATCCTTCACATGTACTTTTAGCAGACTCAAATCCCGGATAATCGGCTCTTCCTGCATTAAATCCACCACTTTCACTACTTCTATTAGATTGCTAATCTGCTTCCGCACCTTCTCCAACTCGCTCTCTGTGCCTTTTATCGCTACTGTCATTCGCGATAACCCATCCTTCTCACATGGCGAGACCGTAAGAGACATGATATTAATCCCTCGCATCGTGAACATGCCCGACATCCTCGTTAGCACTCCCGGATGGTCCTCAACCAAAAGCGAAATTATACGTGTTTGCATCTTTCTGTTCCTATCATTCCTATTACACCGCCACCAGGCGGGATCATCGGCAGTATCTTGTCATCCTTACCCACAATCACATCAATCACTGATGGCTTTCCCGATTCAAATGCGTTATTAAATGCGTCTTTCAAATCCTCTGGCTTTTCTACTCGTTCGCCATAGCATCCAAACGCTTCTGCAAGCTTAACAAAATCGGGCGTTAAACCCAACCCTGTATGGGCATACGCCTTATCGTAGAACAACTCCTGCCACTGCCTTACCATCCCCAAATATCTATTGTCTAATATACAAACAACAACCGGTATATCATTTTCAACGCAGGTCGCCAGGTCCTGACAGGTCATCAGGAAACTCCCATCTCCTGCTATGTCCACTACTTTCTTATCCGGCGCCGCAACTTTCGCGCCTATCGCTGCCGGGAATCCAAATCCCATCGTGCCCAGCCCGCCGGACGATATAAACGTACGTGGTTCCCGCGTCATGTAATAATGCGCTGCGAACATCTGACACTGCCCCACTTCTGTTGTTACTATCGCATCGCCGTCCAAAATTAGGCTGATTTCTTTTATTACGCTATCCGAGATTGATGTCCCCTCTCTACGTACATCATGTATGCATTCTTCACACGCCGAGTGCATCTCTTTTATCCGTTGTAGCCATACGCTCTTATCGCCCAATTTTTTCTTCTTCTCTAGCCACTTTATCATGTCGGAAAGAGCAAGCTTCACGTCTCCTACTATTGGGATGTCCACCGGCATGTTCTTGTTTATCTCTGCCGCATCTATATCTACGTGTATCATTGTGGCGTCCGGTGCGAACTGGTCTAATAGCCACCCGGTTAACCGGTCACTGAATCGTGTTCCTAACGCAAGCAAAGCGTCACATTCATTTATCGCCTTGTTCGCACATAGGTGCCCATGCATCCCAGCCATGCCTAAACAGAACGGGTGATGCTCGGATATGGCGCCTTTGCCCATAAGCGTTGTGACTACACCGGTGCCAAGTAGTTCCACTAAATGGCGTAACTCTTCTGTTGCTTCTGCACTGATAATACCTCCGCCTGCAAGTATAAGTGGGCGCTCGGCATTAGCTAGTACCTCCGCGGCCTTCTTCGTCTGCACCAGATTAGGTTTTATGTTCGGCTTATAGCCTGCGAAAGTCTCTTTCGGATGCAAATTTACTGTTGCTTTTCCTGCTAAGACGTCCTTTGGCAGGTCAATCAAAACCACACCCTTCCTTCCGGTATTGGCAACATAGAATGCATTATGGATGACCTTGGGCAAATCTTTCGTTCTCGTTACGAGGAAATTATGCTTTGTGACGGGCATTGTGATAGTGAAGGTACTAGCTTCCTGAAATGCATTTGTGCCTATTGCAGAAGTTACCACCTGCCCGGTCAATGCAACTACAGGAGCAGAATCCATGCTCGCGTTTGCAAGACCCGTGACAAGATTCGTGGCTCCGGGACCCGAAGTGGCGATACATACGCCCGTCTTACCTGATACACGGGCATAGCCGTCAGCCGCATGCGCCGCACATTGCTCATGCCGCATCAATATGTGCCTTAGCGCATCATCCTTATACAACGTATCGTATAGATCCAAAAGAACTCCGCCTGGTATTCCAAAGGCTACCTCTGCGCCTTCGTCCTTCAACTCCTCCACTACTATTTCCGCACCGCTTAACTTCACTTTTGGCATTTCTTTTTCCCCTATATGCACTATTTACCTGTGATGGTGAATGTGGTATATGTTATCCTTATTAGTGTGCAAGATATTTAAACTATTTCTGTATCAATATTTTATTTTATTTCGCTTTTTCCGTTTTGGAATATCCTGCATAAAATCTCCTACCCCCATACATTGCGAATATACCATATTTGTAGTAACAGTCGACATCCTTAAATCCGACATCATTCAACGCCTCCAACTGATCGGTCAATGTGTCAAGCATACTATAATGCGTTTCCTCTTTATAACTGCGGATTGTGCCTTCATAGTCGCTGTCTATATCCAACGCCGTCTGTTTCTCGATTAGCCACTCACGCCATAAATTCAGATACCAACCATCAAGTGCCGCTGTCGGCGGAAGGACAACCTCTATATTTACAAAATAGCCGCCGTTCTCTAAGTGCGAATAGATATAATTAAAGAGTGATTTCTTTTCGCGTGTCGTTAGATGGTGTATGGCAAGCGCGGAAACGACAAAATCAAAATCCGGGAGCTGAATATCCGTATCCAATAGTTCCTGAAAACTTGCCTTTACGAACCGGATATTCTTAAAGTCCGCCAACCTTTCTTTTGCTTTAGTTAGCATATCTGCTGAGCCGTCAACCAACGTGGCGGATATGGAACCATCAATAGACAAAAGCTCGTGGATTAATATGCCATCGCCACAGCCAAGGTCCAGAACTCGGCATTGCTGCTTGCCCACGATGAAATGGCGATAGAATGAGTTCAAGATTGCCAATAATCTTCTACGCTCTACGACCCGGATGTCCGCAGTTTCCAGATACTGTTTGCCAAAGTCCTTTTCCGCCCAGCGAGTTCTATCAAATTCGGTCATAAATTTATATTATATCCTCTTTGTACTGTTTAATTTGTATAACTAAAACTAAATAAAAAAACCACAAGATTTCACGAGATTAACACGAGAACTTGGGATCATTAGGGTCTAAGGGAACACACAAATAATGATTTACCAGAACGAAATGTATCAAAAAATTTCCAATGCTTTTTTTGCGATACAGATTAAACCAAAAAGAAGATATATTAGAAAAAACCAAAAAGCTTTTATAGCTAAATGCTTCGTGTATACTACAAATATATATAATGACGGCATATAGGAATGTGTATTATAATAGGTGTAGTCAGGGTACATAAGCGAAGGAGGTCGGTTAATAAAAAATGAAGAGAGGAAGGGTTATTGAACTGTGGTTGGCAGGATTTGTACTGGTAGTGGGTCTAATAGTAATGGTAGCGCTCTTGGGGACAGCAGCGGCAGACGGGCCGTCTATGTCCGAGCGAGCACCTACTTCTTTTTCCGCTATACACCATCTTCTTCCGTCTGATACTGTTTATGCCTTTGGGCACCTTAGTGCGGTCGGAAACATAATCAAAAAGAAGAAGGTTGATGTGGATCCGCTTTGCAATGAAAAAGATGGTTGCTATCCGTATGGCGATGGTTGCGAAGAACGAGACTATTATTGCATGGGTAATGGAGAGGGTTGCAACTATACGTCCTCCAATAGACATACTGATGGCTGGGTGGATACAGGTAACCTGCGATGGGTAGACGTGAACGAATGCGAAGAGAAGGAGCAGAAGGAACAGGAATATAGAGATTATGAATGTTCCGCAGGAAGTTGTAACTACAGCATAAACAATGCGAAATGGCTAGATACAGGAATCTATAATTCTACTTGCAATGGTGTCTCTCTTGCACCACCAGAAATCACTTCGTTCGCACCTCTATCGTATGTTGACGACACGGTCGGCAATTGGCGGATATTTAACGTTACGGTAAATCCGACTGCGAACGTGACCTGGTATCTGGATGATACGCTCGTGCTGACGAACGCGAGTGTACGGGAAGCCAAATGCACGTTACTTGCGGATGTGGTGGGTGAGCACAATGTCTCAGCAATCGCATCGAATGCAAATGGCTCTGATATGCAGGCGTGGATATGGGCTGTAACAGAACTCCCAAAAGAGTGTGAAGGCACGGATACCTATTGTGGCATTTATCCAAATTGTGAAAATTGCAATGAAAAAGATGGTTGCTATCCGTATGCCGATGGTTGCGAAGAAAGAGACTATTATTGCGTGGGTAATGGGACCGGCTGCAACTATACTTCCTCCAATAGGCATAACGATAGCTGGGTGGATACCGGTAACACGCGATGGGTAGACGTGGACGAATGCAAACAGAAGGAGCAGAAGGAGCAGGAATACCGGGATTATAAATGTTCTGAAGGAAGCTGTAATTACAGTATAAACGATACAAAATGGGTAGATACCGGAAATACGAGTATCAAAGCTAATGGCACTATCTGCGGTTGTACAGCGAATAATACAGTGAAGAGATGTTATGATGGTAATTGTACAGATACAGGAATCGGAAACACGAGTAATTGCTCTGCGGATGTTGTCGGCGATGGAAAAAAGGCCAACTGCACCTGTGGCGACATATGTGTAATTACAACCGGCTGGTGGCGAGATGGCGGCGCGTTTCATCCAACGGATACGCCGATACAAGCTGCAATAGATAATGCAATCTCGGGAGAAACGATTTGCGTTAAGGATGGCACGTACACGGAGAATGTGGATGTGGACACGCAATTAACGATTCGATCGGAAAACGGTGCGGCTTCTACCACTGTTAATGCTTTATATTCAAATGACCATGTCTTTGAGGTGACTGCGGATTATGTAAGCATATCGGGATTCTCGGTTAAAGGCGCTACGGGTAGTGGAAAAGCGGGAATATATCTCGACAGTAACATAGATCACTGCAACATTTATGATAACAACGCTTCGGGCAATTACCATGGTATCTACCTGTCATGGTCGAGCAAGTACCACACGATTACTGGCAACACCGTCTCGAACAACGATGTTTATGGTATCCACCTGTCTGATTCCAGTAGCAACACGATCTCTGGCAATACTGCTTTGAACAACTACTGCGGCATTGATCTGTCTTCTTCAAGCAGCAACACGATCGCTGACAACACTGCTTCAAACAACTACTACGGCATCCGCCTGTACTCCACAAGCAACAATAACCTCATCTATAACAACTACTTCAACAATAAGAACAACGCTCAGGACGACGGAAACAACATCTGGAACATCACGCCGACCTTAGGAGAGAACATCATTGGCGGTTCCTGGCAGGGCGGGAACTACTGGAGCGATTATGCCGGAATAGATACAAATGGCGATGGACTTGGAGATACATTACTACCATATAACTCCAATGGCGATATTCTGGTAGGTGGCGATATGCATCCATTGGTTGCAGCGGGTATTGCACCGCTTTTATCAGTAGAAAAAACAGACCATCCCGATCCCGTTCAGGCCGGCGGCACATTGAACTATTCTATTAGCGTGAGTAACAAAGGATGCAGTAATGCTTCTGCTGTCATAGTGACAGAGATTTATGACGTAAACGTGACTTTCGAGTCCGCTATTCCTGCACCTTCATCAGGAAACAACATGTGGATATTCCCTGCGCTCAATGCAAACGAGACAAAACGGATCAACATTTCCGTTACTGTCAACCCGTTAACTGCTATGGGGACTGTACTACATAACACTGTTACTGTGTCCTGTGCAGAGGGAGTAACGGATACGGATACAGAGGCGACAACTGTCTTCTCCGGAGAGCCTAACTGCACCTGTGGCGACATATGTGTAATTCCAACCGGCTGGTGGCGTGATGATGGCACTTTCCATCTAAGTGATACACCGATACAAGCTGCAATTGATAATGTAACTGCCGGAGAAACGATTTGCGTTAAGGATGGCGAATACAACGAGAACGTAAATGTGGACACACAATTAACGATTCGATCGGAAAACGGTGCTGCTTCTACCACTGTTAATGCTTTATATTCAAATGACCATGTCTTTGCGGTGACTGCAGATTATGTGCGCATATCGGGATTCTCGGTTAAAGGAGCAACCGGTATCATGAATGCGGGAATACATCTCGGCGGAAGTCACTGCAACATCTCAGATAACATAGCTTCAGACAATTACGTCGGCATCGAGGGAGAAGGGAACAACCACAACACGATCTCTGGCAACACTGTCTCTAACAACAACCACGGCATCGGCCTACAGAGATCGATCGACAACATGATCTCTGGTAACACTGTCTCTAACGGCCACAGCGGCATCGGCCTGCGGCAATCGAGTGACAACGCGATCTCTAGCAACACTGTCTCTAACAACAACTACGGCATCTATCTGACCGGATCAAGCAACAATAACCGCATCTATAACAACTATTTCAACAACACGAACAATGCAGGAGATGATGGAACCAACATCTGGAACATCACGCCAACCTTAGGAGAGAACATCATCGGTGGTTCCTGGCTGGGCGGGAACTATTGGAGCGATTACGCGGGTGAAGATACAAATGGCGATGGACTTGGAGATACATTACTACCGTATAACGCCTCTGGAGAGATAATAACTGGTGGAGATTGGCATCCATTGGTTCAAGAGACATCACCTTGTTTCATAGCAACAGCAGCATATGGCACGCCATTGCATGACGACATAAATGTATTACGCAAGTTCCGGGACGATTATATGATGCCCAATTCCGCCGGACAAGCAATGGTAAAAATATATTATACTACTAGTCCACCGATTGCAGATATGATAAGGGCGAATGAAGGGCTGCGAACTACGGTACGAGATGGTTTGGTTAAGCCGTTAGTCGAAGTTACGCGGCTGCTTGTGTAATAAGTAGCGGCACCGTTTTTCGTGTGCGCGACTAGACAGCCGTACTTGAAAGTAAAAAAACAAGACGAGTAAAAGAGTAGAGGGGATTGCAGCAAGGGATTTATATGTAGTTAAATCGAATGTGTATATTGTATATAATTATACAAAGACAGAGAGGATAAGAGTCAAGAATGAGGCGAATTGGATTTCACAATCGTGAAAAAGAGATCAAAGAGATCAAAAACCTGCTGGATGCAGAACCATCCTTGATCACGTTTGTCTACGGCCCGATAAACAGTGGAAAAACCGCACTAATTAAACATCTGATCGAACAACTACCAGATGATTATGTTATATTTTACATAAACCTCAGGACTAAATTTTTAGCGAGTTATGATGATTTTGTCGAATCGTTATTTGAGATGGAACTGGAGACTGAAGAGACGAATAGGAAGAGGAAAGAAACACTGAAGGAACTGATTTCATCGATCACGAAGGTTACCGGTATACCGATTAACAGAGAGTTTCTGGATTACGTCTTCAAGGATAAAAAGCCAAAGAACGCTTTTTCGTACATAATAAAACTTTTTGAAGCTGTGAGGGATTCCGGGAAGCAGCCAGTTTTGGTTTTAGATGAGTTACAGAAGATAGGGGACGTAAAAGTGAATGGTCCTCTCATCTACGAACTGTTCAACTTTTTCATAGACTTGACGAAGGAGTTGCATCTGGCGCACGTCTTCGTGATCTCTTCTGATTCGCTCTTCATCGAACGCGTTTACAGCGAGGCGATGCTGGAAGGGCGGTGCAGGTATCTGCTGGTAGATGACTTTGACTGCGAGACAGCCACAACGTTTTTAGAAAAGCATGGTTTTTCGGATGATGAGAAAGCGACAGCGTGGGAATACTGTGGCGGAAAACCCGTGTGTCTGATTGAAGTCGTGAACAGTGAAAAAAAGGAAGATAAAGCCAAAGAGATGCTTATGATTAGAATCAGCGAGATGAAAACCATACTCAAAAGAGTTAAGGAATTAGGAAGCGAAATATGTATAGAAGACAAGAGTTATTCGGTGCGTTATGCGGAATTGATTGATGCGTTAAAACATTTTGCTGAGCGTGAAGTGATTGATATTGACGAAATGGATGAGATCTCCACGACTTTTCTTGTCAAGAAGAACGTGTTGTTCGTTGACCCGGTTAGAGGTGTAATCAAACCGCAATCACGGCTGAATCTGCATGCCATCAGGGAACTGATGAATTAAAAGCGAGTTCATTTTATAAATGATCACCTATCCGCCCGGCTGTTTTTAGTGTAGCGATATTTCATAAGAATTAATAGGCTGTTACAGCTTACGCCCATAACATTCGTAACTATAATCGGGATAGAGCCAATATGAATCCCGTATAGAATCCAGAGGAACATACCAGAGCCCATAAATGACATCAAATGATATGATATGTCACCAAGTTTCTTTGTTTGATATCCTTTCAATATCTGCGGGACATAACTGGTTATGCAGAGTAAGCCGGCGATTAAGCCAAAAATTGTCCAGAACATAGTCATATAATACACAAAGCATCTAATATATATCTACGACATCCAAAAAGGGCGAAAAAATAGGATGGATCCAATTACCATCATTACAATAGCTAAAATCATCAGTATCTTTAATGCAGCAGAATCAGTGCCAAATATCTTCATCCGCTTTCATTTGTGAGAGCCATGCTTTTCACCACACCTCTCGCTGCGAGCACGCCCGTAGCTGCTGCATTGACGATGTCTCTTGATAGACCTGCACCGTCACCGGCGACAAAAAGGTTCTTCACCGATGTCTCCATGTTCTTATCCACTTTTATCCGCATCGCATAGAACTTTATCTCAGGCGCATATAACAGAGTTGAATCAGAAGCGACACCGGGTATAATCTCATTCAGCTTCTCCAAGCCCTCTATGATGTCCATCGTGATTCGATGCGGCAAAGCCATAGAAATATCGCCGGGCGTGACATCAGTAAGCGTATTTTGTACGAGGTTACGCTCTATCCCGCGCCATGTGGACCTTCTTCCCCGTCTCAGGTCGCCCATCCGCTGTACTATCGGCTTCCCACCCCCGATCGTAGTCGCCAACTTTGCAATTGAGCGTCCATATCGGGTAGTATTTTCGACCGGTTTTGTAAGCTCCACATGCACGAGGAACGAGAAATTAGTGTTCTCCGATTTTTTTGACCGCAATGAATGCCCATTCACACCTATAAAACCGTCATAGACTTCTTTGACCACAAATCCACGCTCATTTGTGCAGAACGTCCTTGCAAAATCGTCATACCGTTTTGTCATTATATGGAACTTTGGGTCACGATTTATCTTGGTCACGGGGTTCATGGTTATTGCTAACACTTCTACCCGTACGCCAACGTCTATACCTACGTATTCCGCTTCGATCCCGTGCTTTTTTATCGTCTCATCGACCCCGGCGGCACCCACTCTACCAGGCGCAGAAATAGTGTAGCTACCTCGTATTTCATCGCCGTTCGCTGTTAATACACCTCGGCAAACCTTCGTTCCATTACCGCTCTCTTCTTCTATTATGAGGTCTGCAACATGCGTATTCAACATAAATTCTATCCCATGCTCCACCAAATGGTCTTTAAATGATTTTATCACTTCTTTTGTCTTATCAGAGCCTATGTGCCGCTGATTTATCTCGATGAAACATGCGCCAACCGAAGCAGCTCGCCGCTTTAACTCCTCTATATCTTCTTCTGTGCCTTTATACAGCTCGTCCGGCATACCATGCTCCAGAAACACACGGTCTACTTCGTTCACAAGCTGCCATGCGGTCTCGCGATCGGATAATTCTGCAAGGTCGCCGCCTATATCTGGTCTAAGGTTTAACGTGCCATCCGAGAACGTCCCGGCACCGCCCACACCGCACATTATGTTACATTGATCACATTGAAGACACGTACCAAACTCTTCCATTAAGCAATTTCGCTCTTCTACGTCCTTGCCCTGATCTATCACCAGGACCTTCTTATCTGCACTCTCGTCTATTAGCTCGTTCGCTGCAAATAGACCCGCAGGGCCTGCACCTACAATTATCACATCGTAATAATCACGTTTCATCTTTCGATCATTCATTCAATTAGTTAATTAATTAGCGGGCCAGGAGGGATTTGAACCCCCGACGGACAGGTTAAGAGCCTGCTGCTCTGCCTTTCTGAGCTACTGGCCCATCTCTTAACATTACACACAAGGTTACTTAGAGTTTAGTATATATATCTCTGTGGCTTTCGGACTTAATCAAAAAATCGCACTGGTTATAGTGCAATATTCGTTTCCTGTGGTCAGCTAAAGAAGTTTATCTTTGACCTCTTCCTTTTTTGACTGTTCTACAACAACAAATATCTCCTGAATGCTTCTTTTACTATGTGCTAACAGCTTAAATCCTGAAGGCGTTTCACGTTGAAATCGCAATTCCGGATGGCCGGTGCCCCGTACCTGTGAATGTGAAATCATAGCAGGTATGACTTTCGCTACACCTTCCATATCAGAGATCCGTTCTAATAGCGGCAGAATACCTTCTATGATCCTATGCTCCCTCTTGATGCCGTGCCTCACGTATTTCAACCTGGCCATTGTAACCTTATTTGCTCTATAATTAGATGTTATAAAGTTAATAAGAAAGCGTTATTTGTATTGAGCGAGCGAAATAGCCATGAGAACAGAGAATTTGCACTGTGTGAAGGTGGAGAAAGGAAGAGGCGAACAGGTAAGGCGAGCGTTGAAGGAACTCAAACTGCTAAGAACAGACGCGAAGATAACGTCTAAATCTGATTGTATCTATTTACCGCTTATACGAGCGCTAAAAGCGGCCGAAAGTGAAGTGGTAGGAGTTACTGAATTTTTAACAGCGGATTTTACGATTTTGGAGCCACGACGAAGCATAGAAGACATCCTGGGATTTAGTCCCGCCTATGAAATAATAGGTGATATTGCGGTGCTTACAGGCTCGCAAGACACAATAGCCGAAACAAATGAGCTACAGGTAGCGCATACTATACTGGACCTGCATAAAAACATTAAAGTCGTTGCCAAACGGATTTCAGCAGTGGAAGGCGTATACAGAAATAGGAAATTGAAGATACTCGCAGGTGAGAACAGGACAGAAACGATCCATAAGGAAAACGGCTGCCGATACAAGCTCGACCCGGAGAAGGTATATTTTAATCCTAGCCTCGCCGGTGAACGAAATAGAGTGGCGATGCAAGTTGAGCCTAGCAAAACCGAGCAGATAATAGACATGTTCGCAGGTGTCGGCTCCTTCGCTATACAAATTGCTAAACGTGCACCTCAAAGCCACGTTACTGCTATTGACATCAATCCCGATGCAATACGGTATCTCCACGAAAATATGGGTCTGAATGGCGTGCGAAACATAGAACCGATAGAAGGTGACGTAAGTGGGATCTATCTGAAGTGCGAGAACAAGGCAAATCGGATAATCATGAACCTCCCGAAAAGCGCTTATATGTTCCTACGTGAAGCTCTGTACATGCTCCATCCAAAAGGCGGGATGATCCATTTCTACACGGTCGAGGAGTTTTACCCCGCGAAGGGTGGCAAGAGCAAGTCACTTGATATGGCACTAGAGATAACAAAGGCGAAAGTTACAGCAAAGCTAAAAGAACATTGTGACGAGTTCCACTACCAGACCTTAGAACTACAGGAAGTGCGGAAAGTGAAGCCTTATGCGCCCTATGCGTATATAATCGGTGTAGATGCTGCTATATATTAATTAAAAACAAATAAGTACTTCTAGTGAAGCTTTTCTCTCTAAGAATAGGGATTTCTCGTGAAAATCTGTGTCATCTTGTGGTTATAAAACGAGCTAAAACGAATTTGCGATTAATTAGCTATCCACCAACTCTTTCACTTTCTGCGCTATATTTGCAGCATTCATAACCGATGTGCCAACAAGTAAGGCGTCTGCACCCGCATCGAACATCCGCGTTGCGTCTTCCGTATTATTTATTCCACTCAGAGCAACTAACGGTACATCGTCCGGTATATTCGGTTTAACTTCCGGTGCAATCGCCTCAAAAGTTGACAGGGACACATCAAACGTATCTAAGTCGCGATTGTTTATGCCTATTAACGATGATGATGAAATGTCCGTTAGGTCGGCATCAAGGATCTTGTCTTTCGATTCGCGATCTATCTCGATAAGTGATTCTATACCCAGAGAGGATGCTTTCTTTGCCAACTCCTTCAATCTTTCCACCGTTAGGAATCGCGCTATTAACAATATCGCATTTGCACCGCAAGCATAGGTTTCGTAGACCTGAAACACATCGAAGATGAAGTCCTTTCTCAATACCGGCAGGTCAACATCAACTTTTACTGTTCTTAAATCCTCTATACTACCGGAAAATGCTTCGTCTGTCAGAACGGATAGCGCACATGCACCGCCCTCTTTCATCTGGCTCGCGGCATATTCCGCTTCTATTTCTACTTCTTTTCCTTCTGTTTTTAGCCCTCTTCGCTTTACTTCTGTAATGACCGATCGTTTACCTGATGCTTTAGCTGCTACTATTGCGTCTTTTAGGCTTCTTCGCTCTTTTAGCTTCTCGATAGTCGCCTGCTTACGCTTTAGTATTTCTTCTACCATTTTATCGTGAAATTTTGTGCTGTATTATTAAGTAAGCGGGTGATGATTTTAATTCACTGCGCAAACCGAATAAACGCCTCCAACTTCTCTGCCGCCTTCCCATCGTCCAATACCCCATTCGCAATTTCAAACCCTTCTTTTATGCTAGTTGCTTCGTCAGCGGCGAATATAGCCGCAGCGGCATTCAGTAAAACAACATCCCGCCGTGCTCCCTCTTCCTTGCAACTCAATATATCCTGCAATATCTTCGCACTCGCTTTCTTATCACCACCTGCAATTGCATCAGGCGATGCCAGTTCCAGCCCGAAATCACCGGGCTCTATGTAATACGACTCGATATTGCCTTTTTCCAGGTGCGACACCTTCGTCCGCCCGGAGATAGAAACCTCATCCACGCCCGGCTCGCCATGCACCACTAACGCCTTCTTCAGACCCAATATACGAAGCACTTTCGCTATCTTCTCGGTTACCGCAGCATCGTAAACGCCAATGAGTTGATGCGTTGCATTTGCAGGGTTCGTTAACGGGCCCAGAATATTGAACACAGTCCTCATACCCAGCTTCTGCCTTACTTCCATCACGTTCTTCATCGCCTGATGGTGCAAGGGTGCGAACATGAACCCAATCCCTATCTTCTCGATGCATTCCTCTATCTTGCGCGGTGCTAAAGCCAGATTTGCACCTAATTCCTCTATTACGTCCGCACTACCGCATTTTGACGTTACAGACCGGTTACCATGTTTCGCTACGGGCACTACGCAAGCGGTGATGAACGCAGCAGTAGTGGAGATGTTGAACGTTTTTGTTACATCGCCACCAGTCCCGCAAACGTCCACGCTCTTCGCCACTTTCGGTCTTATCTTTAGTGCCATATCGCGCATGACGCGTGCAAAAGCCGCTATTTCATCCTCTGTTTCGCCTTTCACCCGTAAAGAAGCTAAAAACGCAGCAGTTTGTAGCTTTTCCGCTTCGCCGCTCATTATCGTTCGCATTGCTGCTTCTGCTTCTTCTGCACTCAGATCCTTTCTATCTACAACTTTGCCGAGATATTCTTCGAGCATTTTTCTTTATTCCTAAATACCGTTTAAGTCATCGTATTTTTTCCTGCTTAGCTTATATCGCGCTATAAATACTATAATCGTTTTTTCGGGTTATCGTTTACGTATTGGCGTCCTTTCGAAATCTACACGATTCAAATCCACATCTAATCGTGGATCATAATACTCATCATTTGTATAAATCACCTCACCTGCCTCATTTACCCAACGGTAATCCCATTGATTAGAACCTGTTTCAATCTGGTTGGTGAACGGGTTCACATATTCTTCCTGATCTGTAAGGGTCAGAAATATATCATTGTGAATCTCAGCGTTAGTCTTCTGGCGATGTTCCACCATTGCCTGCCCGATCTGCTGTACCTCCTTTTGGACATCTAACATGGTTTGACCGCGCTGCATCTGTCCCTGAATCTCGCCTAAGATCCACTGAGGGCTGATCTCAACAGAGCTTTGAATGACGCTGAATATCGGTTCCCAGGTTCCATATTCGCCTATTGGCGTCCGCAGAAGAACGGTTTCTTTATTACCCCACATGCCTGCACCCATATCACCCCAATTTTCGATTACTGTCAGTATTCTTTCTTCATACGGGGTTTCGTCTTCCCAGTAGGTAACGGTCATAATTGCAGCATCGTAGCTGAGGGTCGTTTGCGGCATGACAGTATTTACCCGCTGCAAATAGGCCTGAGCAAGGTCATAGAGTTTATGCTGTTCCACAATCTGAACTCCGCTCGCCTCTGGATGGGCATACGGAAATGCAACCTGAGTCAAATACTCCTCGGCAGACATTAGCGGATAAACGGTCATGCCGTTGTAATTACTGCCGGGCGGGAACAGACCCATCTCCCCTGCTGGGGACGCGCTAACGTCAACATAAAGCATGTCCGGCAACCAGCGCATCATCACGCTGCCGGACTGGTCATTTTTCACGCTGAAATCTAACTTGGCGGCAATAGACTGAGCTGCTCCTCCCTGGGCTGTGGGGTCAACACGAAAAATCCCACCTTCTGTAAGCCAGCCTTTGGGCACCAATAATGAAAAAGCATTTTCATTCGCTTCAGTAACGCGCTGTAATATAACTGCTTGCGAATGATTGTTTTTTTCTACTTTATCTGATTTCACCCCTTCTGGTGATTGAAATTCCTCAGCCAACTGACCAGGGGCACTATCTTCTGATTGTTGATCAACACAACCGGAACATATAAGTACAATTCCTAGGATTGCAATAGCCATCAATAATTTCTGTTTAGCCATTTTTTTTATTCCCTTTTGGTTCTGATTTTCATAGTTACGTATCATATGAATATAATAATTCATATAAGAAATGAAAGCATTAGTACTCGAACCTTTTTCCGGTGCCGCAGGCGACATGATCATTGGCAGTCTACTGGATTTAGGCGTTGACGTATCGAAGCTAAGCGATGCAGTTTCTGCCTTTGAGCTGGAGCTGGAGCTAAAAGAAGTGCGGAAGTGCGGTATAGTAGCGAAAAAAGTGGAGTTCGCCAGTAAGCGAAAAGATACAGAAAGCGGCCGACATGAGAAGACATATAAGGATATTGTGCACTTAATAGAAGACAGTGGCTTGAACAGGGCGATAATACAGAACTCGTTAAGCGTATTTGATAAAATAGCCGATGCGGAGGCGAAAGTGCATGGTAGGCCGAAAGAGTATTTGACGTTTCACGAACTCGGTGATCTTGATACGATAGGCGACGTGGTAGGGAGCACAACAGCTATTTTGGATATTCAACCGGACACGATCATAAGCACACCCATTTCGGTGGGTGGCGGCTTCGTGGAGACGGAACATGGACTTCTACCGGTACCGGCACCCGCAACAGTTGAAATATTGCGACAGTCCGCTTTGCTATACCACGGTGGCCCTTCTGAATTTGAACTGCTCACGCCGACAGGGGCAGCGATATTGGCTCATTTTGTTCATCGCTCGGAACCCTTTTCACCACAAATGCGTATAGAAGAAACAGGATACGGTGCCGGGTCAAGGGACCTGCCTATGCCCAACGTCTTAAGAGTGAGCATAGGCGAAATCGCGAAATCCTTGCCATTGTTAAGCACAGATACTGTAGAAGTACTGGAGACCAATGTTGACAATGTCACGGGCGAGGTGCTGGGCAATCTAATAGAAGTTCTTATGGCAGAGGGTGCAAAAGACGTTGCCATCACACCGGCACAGATGAAGAAAAGTAGAAGCGGGCACAGTATCAAGGTGATTGCAGCACTGCAAGACGTGCCACAAATAGCCTATCGAATAATGGCCGAGACCGGATCCCTGGGCGTTCGAGTCATGCAAGTGAAACATCGGTTCATTGCCGATAGAGAAGAGAAGAAGGTGAAGCTGAAAATAAAAGGTGTGGAAAAAGAAGTGGGTGTGAAAATAGGCAGGGATGCAAAAGGGGATCTACTAAACATAGCTGCGGAATTTGAAGATGCGAAAAGGGTTGCGAACGAGCTGAAAATACCGGTAAAAGAAGTGATAAAGATCGTGGAAGGACACTGTCTAAAAAGCCAGTGATTTATCAACGCAGAGATCGCAGAGGGCGTAGCGTTTAAGACAAATGCTTGGTTTTTCTGATGCCTCTGTTTTCTTCGCGCACTCTGCGGTAAAACTTGAGGGCATAGTAATTTTACTGAATAATGCTTTTCTTTAACTAACTAACTAAGATTTCTATTTAGTAAAACGCGAAATTTGCGGGGGTTGCCAAGAGGACAAAGGCGCAGCGTTGAGGTCGCTGTCCCGTAGGGGTTCGAGGGTTCAAATCCCTCCCTCCGCATTAAAAAGTTTTATCATAAACAAAACAAAATATTAAATGTTAACTGCTTTTTATCAGTATGTGGGTATATTAATTAAATAGTGAGGTAGAGAAGATGGAACAAGTTGGTGGAGGAGTAGTCTCGAAAGGCGAGAAAGTAACTGTAAGAGAGAATGATGCTGAATTAGAAAAGATCCTGGAAAAATCAAAGACAGTTATAAAGGTGATTGGCTGCGGTGGAAGTGGGACAAATACAATAGAGCGGATGACAGTAGATGGTATTTATGGCGCTGATTTATTCGCACTGAACACAGACGCGCAACATTTGTTGTTTTCAAAAGTGGATAATAAGTTATTGATAGGTAAAAAGACAACGAGGGGGCTAGGTGCAGGAAGTATCCCGAAATTAGGCGAAGAAGCAGCGAAGGAGAATGATTCAGATATAAGGACGATGGTAGAGGATGCGGACATGGTATTTGTAACCTGTGGATTAGGCGGAGGCACAGGAACAGGGTCAGCGCCGGTAGTTGCACAAGCAGTGCAAGAAGCAGGCGCCCTTACTATCGGTGTGGTAACCGTCCCTTTTAAGGCCGAAGGGGATGTACGGATGGAAAATACAGATGTCGGCTTGGAAAAACTGCGTGAGAGTACTGACACTTTGATTGTTATACCAAATGACCGATTATTGGAGGTAGTTCCGAGATTGCCATTAAATGATGCTTTTAGAGTTGCCGATGAAGTCCTTATGCGTGCGGTAAAAGGGATAACCGAACTGATAACAAAACCCGGTCTTATAAATCTGGACTTCGCAGATGTGAGAACGGTGATGAAAGATGGAGGAATGGCGATGATAGGATTTGGTGAATCCGATGGTCAGAATAAGGCAATAGAATCAGTGAGAAAGGCGTTAAGCTCGCCCTTGCTTGATGTTGACGTCTCCGATGCAAAATCGGCACTGGTAAACGTAACAGGTGGTGAAGACATGACAGTAGAGGAAGCGGAAAGCGCACTTCAGGAAGTGTCTAAAATGATGAGCTCTGATGCAAGAATCATCTGGGGTGTTCAGGTAAGTCCCGAGCTGAAGAATGTGCTAAGAACTCTGCTCATTGTGACCGGTGTGAGGTCCGAGCAGATATATGCAAAGCGGGATACGAAGAAAGAGCGATATGGCATTGAAATCGTGCATTAAATAATAAAAGGTGACAACAATGGAAATGAAGGTCGAAGATCTGTCGAAGAAGTTACAGGTGTACATAAGAATACTGAAGTTGGCGAAACGGCCAACAAGGGATGAGTTCTTCAAGATATCTAAAATCGCTGGTGCCGCGATGGCTTTGGTTGGGCTTATCGGGTTTTTTATCTATCTCTTGATGACGGTATTGCCAGAGGCTTTGTAGTATGGTTAATGTATACGCAGTAAAGACAACGGTAAATCAAGAGCTAGCAGTTGCGAATATGGTGGAGGGTGCATTAGGCGAACAAGGGGTGAAGGATCATGGAATTAAGGCGATAATGGTACCGGAAGAGCTAAAGGGGTATCTGCTCATAGAAGCCGCTTTTCCTGAAGCTCTAGAACAAATAATTCAGAGTATTCCTCATGCAAGGGGATTGGTCAAAGGGGTAATGAACCTGGAAGAAGTTGAGCATTTCCTTACGCCAAAACCATCTGTAACGGGGATAATGGAAGGTAGTATAATAGAAATTGTGTCAGGACCTTTTAAAGGCGAACGAGCAAGAGTGAAAAAAGTAGACGAGGCACATGAAGAAATCACCATCGAATTATTTGAAGCGATGGTTCCGATACCGGTCACGGTCAGAGGGGATAGTGTGAGAGTATTGAGCAAAGATGAGAATGAAGCGGAATAAAACAAAATGGTCGAAGCGAAGGAATTGAAGTCCGCGATAGTACAGGATTATGAAACGGGTGAAGTCCTTATGCTTGCACACATGAATGATGAGGCGCTGAGGCTAACCATAGAGACAAAAAAGGCACATTACTGGAGCAGGAGCAGAGGTAAATTATGGCTGAAGGGTGAGGTTTCTGGTAATGTGCAGATAGTAAAGGACATCTTTATAGACTGTGATGAAGATGCAGTGCTACTGAAGGTGAAGCAGATAGGAGGGGCATGTCATATGGGATACAGATCCTGCTTTTACCGCAACATAAACGGCGAAATAGTGGGTAAGAAAGTGTTTGACCCCGAAGAGAAATATGGTAAAAATTGATTTTCTAAGTGTTATAGTGATACCTTTATATATACTCTAGACCTATAGTGCAAAGTGGTGATGCAAAAAATGCCAGATGACAACGTGATATATATCGGAAATAAGTCTGTGATGAGTTATGTCTTAGCTGTGGTGACGCAGTTTAACAAC
Organism: Candidatus Methanophagales archaeon; assembly: GCA_003336485.1. Classification (GTDB taxonomy): domain Archaea; phylum Halobacteriota; class Syntropharchaeia; order Alkanophagales; family Methanospirareceae; genus Methanophaga. The sequence continues at coordinate 8,780 of QENH01000175.1, read as the reverse complement.
GGCTTTGACGAGGTAGTGATAAAGGCGAGAGGTAGAGCAATTTCCAGAGCTGTAGACGCCGCAGAAGTGGTAAAGAACAAGTTCATGCCCGGGGTAGAAGTAAAGGACCTAAAAATAGGGACGGAACAGATACAAGGGGAAGGCGGGGACAAAGCGAATGTCTCTTCGATGGAAATAACAATGGTTACGAAGGCATAAAGGGAGATAGGAGTAAATCTAAGAACGTTTTCTCCTAAATTTCTATCATTTCCCTCATTTTTTATTTTTTATTTATTGTGATTCTTATACCATCATATTAGAAATGTTCACGAAAAAGCACATCATTTCGACACGTGATTTCTCGAAGGCCGAACTAGATTTTATATTGAATCGTGCAGAGGAGTTAGAGTCATATGCCATACGAGGAGCGGGACAAGAAAGCGAGTTACTAAAAGGAAAAATACTCGCTAATCTCTTCTATGAGCCAAGTACTCGAACTCGGCTATCTTTTGAAGCGGCGATGAAGCGATTAGGTGGCGAAGTGGTAAATTTATCATCGCCCGAAGCGAGTTCAGCAGCGAAAGGCGAAAATTTAGTGGATACGATAAGGGTAGTATCGGGATATTGTGACATAATCGCGCTCCGACATCCGAAAGAAGGCGCATCGAGAATGGCTGCTTCTTTCTCTTCTGTGCCGATAATAAATGCCGGCGATGGTGCAGGGCAGCATCCTACGCAGACTTTGCTCGATTTATACACCATAAGGAAGGAGAATTTACTTGATGAGCTCAAGATTGCTCTGATTGGGGACCTGAAATACAGTAGAACTGTGCATTCACTTGCGTATGCGCTATCTTTATATGGTGCGAAGCTATTTTTTGTGTCGCCCGATGCTTTGAAGATGCCAGATGAGATAAAAATGGACTTGAAAGGTGCTGGTGCCGAAATCTTCGAATCAACAGAAATAACAGATTTTATAAAAGAAGTGAATGTGTTATATGTGACGAGGATACAAAGGGAGCGGTTTCCTGACCCTGCGGAGTATAACAAAGTGGCGGGCACCTACCGGATAACTACGGGGCTTATAGCGGAGAATGAAGAGGTGGTAATTATGCATCCACTACCCAAATTGGACGAAATAAATGCGGATGTGGACCAGACAAAAAATGCGAGATATTTCCAACAGGCTTTTTACGGTACACCGATAAGGATGGCAGTCCTTTCTTTATTATTGAAAAGTTAAAATAGAAAGAGGGATGAAGAGAAAAATGGAGATGGAAGAGGAGATAGAAAGTATTGTGGATACAGTAAGGAGACATCACGAATTTTATAAATACGCATTGCCGATGATCGCAAGTGAGAATATCACGAGTCATAAGGTAAGGTTGCTACTCGCTTCTGATTTGTCGCACAGGTATGCAGAAGGGGAAGTAGGACACAGGTTTTACCAAGGCTGTAAATACATAGATGAGATAGAAACGAAGGCAATAGAGTATGCAAAAGAACTCTTTAGGGCGGAACATGCAAATGTAAAGCCCATTTCGGGCGTAACTGCGAATATAGCCGCTCTTTTTGCTCTTACTTTGCCGGGCGAAGAATTAATGGCGTTATCTGTGCCTAATGGCGGGCACATAAGTCATTCGAATGTTTCTGTCCCCGCGATGCGGAATTTGAGATTGAAAACGTTCCCCTATGACGCGCGGGAAATGAATATAGATGTAGATGAGATGGTGAAAGAGATAAAGCTGGATAAGCCTTCGTTATTACTGTTTGGCGGTAGTCTATTCCTCTTCCCGCACCCTGTTTCTGAGGCGAGGGAAGCAGCGGATGAAGTGGGTGCGGATATCGTGTATGATGGATCACATGTATTGGGACTTATTGCGGGAAATAAATTTCAGGATCCCTTGCGCGAAGGGGCTGATGTTGTGGCAAGCAGTACGCATAAAACCTTTCCGGGCCCTCAGGGTGCGATACTATTATGTAAAGAGAGTGTAAAAGAGCGAATAGATAGTGCAGTTTTCCCCGGAACGGTGAGTAATCATCACCTGCATCATGTTGCGGGATTAGCGGTTTCATTAGTTGAAATGATACATTTCGGTGATGCATATGCAACACAGATAATCACAAATGCGAAAGTATTAGCACAGAGTCTATATGAAAAAGGGTTTGATGTTTTATGTGAGCATAAAGGCTTTACCGAATCGCATCAAATTGCAATAAACACGCTCAGCCATGGCGGTGGGGCTGTGGTTGCGGAAAAATTGGAAAATGCGAATATAATAACAAATAAAAACATGCTGCCTTCAGATAAAGACCCCGAAAAGCCAGCAGGGATCCGAATAGGTGTGCAAGAGCTTACGAGGATAGGGATGAAGGAATCTGAGATGCGAGAAATAGCAGCTCTTATAGCGCGGGTAGTAATAGGCGGAGAAGACGAAAATAGGATAAAGGATGAGGTTCTAGCGCTAAGGAAGGATTTTCAGCACATTCACTATTGCTCAGCGGATGGAGATGCATACGCATTCCCATCGACATAAATATGAAAGCTTTTATATATGATAGTGTAATAGGTATAAAACGAGAATGCTAGAGGAGTTGGAAGAGCGGAGAGCGGAAATAACAAAAAAGGCAGATGAGTATAAAGCGAGAAGGACCGAGTTAAACTCTGAAGCTAGCAAATGGGCTGAGTTAAGGGACGAGTTGAACGGGCGGATAAAAATCGCCGTCGAGAAGGCAAAGGGGTTCAAGAAGCAACGAGAGGTCTACGAGAAGCTGATAGGGGACGGAAAGACGAAACGTGCCGAGCTGAATAGAAAAGCGTCCCAGCACTATTCTACTGTGGAGCAGATGCGGAAGAAGAACGATATGCAGAGCATACAAGCTTTTGAACTGCTTAGACAGAGAATAGATAAGTTAGAATTAAGGCAGCAGGTAGAGGTGCTTAGCAAGGAAAAAGAGCGGAAATTAGTGGCGAAGATAACCGAGCTGAAACGTGAATTTGATGGGCAGGAGAAGGAACTAGAGAAGGACCAGAAATTGAAGGAAATACTGCAGAATGCGCAAAACTACCGGAAGGATTCTGATGTCCACCACGAAGAGGTAATAAAGAACGTGAAATGTTCACATGAATGCCGTGATAAGATGGTACGATGCTTTAAAGAGGCAGATAGAGTAAGGGTAAAAGCAGATGAAGCGCACAGGCGCTTCTTGGATGCGCAAGAGGGGGCAGATGAAGCGCACAGACTTTATATCCGGTATCTCCGTGACGAGAAAGACTTTGACCGCGTAATAACAGGACTGAAGCGGAAAGTGGGCGAAGATTGGGTATTCCGAGAGCGAATAGAAGCGAAGAAGAGGGCTAAAGACATTTATGAGCGGTTCCGCGATGGCGAGAAGCTAAGTACGGAAGATTTGATGCAGTTGCAAAAATCTGAGATGATGATCAAATAAAAGCTTTTTTGCGAATCAAAAAAGCTTTACTAAAGGGAAGGATAATCTTTCTTTCTAAGAAAGATTACGGGGTAGAGTTTTTTTTGAGGTGGTTAAAATCATTGATATACACTGTCATCTTACATTCAAAGAATACGACGCCGATAGAGCGCAGGTAATAGCGGATGCGAAGAAGGTGTTAAGAGGCGTAGTGATAAGTGGCGTAGAGCCAGAAGATTCAACGCATGCGGTAGAACTTGCGGCAAAGCACGAGAACTTCATTTTTGTCACTCTCGGGCTTCATCCTATACACGTATCTGAACATACGGACCAGGATATAGAGCGGTACGCGGAATTTATAAGCGAGAACAAGCGAAAAATAATTGGTATTGGTGAGATCGGGCTTGATTACCATTGGATAAGAGACCCGAAGAAGATAAAGAGGACGAAAGAGATATTTGTAGAGTTTCTCGCGCTTGCAAAGGAACTTGGTTTGCCGGTTGTGCTACACTTGCGAGGCACGGGTAGCGAGGCAATAGAAGAAGGCTTGAAGATCGTTTCTGATGAAGACATAAAGAAAGCGGTTTTCCATTGTTTCACGGGTAAACCGCTACTTGCGGATCAGATATGCAAAGAGGGCTATTACGTATCGCTGCCAACGATAATAGCAAGAAGTAAGAGTATGAGGAAAGTGGCGAAGAGGATACCTATTTCGCTTTTACTCACCGAGACAGATGCACCTTATCTTTCGCCTGTTGAGGAAGAGCGAAATGTACCACAGAATGTGGCAGTGGTTTATGAAGAGATAGCGAAGCAGAGGAAGAGCGATGTCGAGACGGTGGAAGAGGCGATCGAGAACAATTTTGTGCGGTTGTTTGGGGTGAAATTGATTTGAAAGTCTTTATTTGTTTAGCTCCTTTTTATAACCACAAGATTACACGGATTTCCACGAGAAAAAGAATAAAAATAACATAGTTTCAGTACGCTATTAACTACTCTATACCATATAAATTAATCCTAAGCCCCAACCAGTAGAGTAGGAGGAGGTCTTACGACCTCCGTCCTCTCATCGAACCGTACGTACGGATTTCCCGTATACGGCTCTCCGATGGCGTTGCCCCATTGCAAGGCGTGAGATCAACCTTCTCTTCCCACCAACCTCCAACAGGCTGTTTCAATACACAAACCATTTCGGATATAAGCGTGGCGTCTTTCTCATGAAATACCTTCGCCGATTTCCTACTTGATTTGCGCATCTATCTCACCTGTTCTTCAGTTTCGCCAAAGCAGGATCCATTCGCATCAACCTTTTAAAAAAAGCTTGACCAAAAATGCTTCGCAATCAGCGTTTTATCCTCCCGGCTGTTACCAGCCATTCACAGGCACCGACATCATCGCTACTATTAAACAAACTTTTTAAAAAAGTTTAATCAAAAACGCTTCGCAGTCCGTCCGACTTCTCGCACCGCATCATTCCGGCTTTCCCATCAGGTTATACCTTCCTTACCCCTTAAATCAATTACGAATTAGTTAGGCTATTGATTCGTAATTGAATACCGGTCGCCTAACCAACCTTTCGTCTTCATCCCGACCCTAATCAGACATGCTAGCCCTCTATAGGAATCTCCCGTTTTTGGGGCCGCGATTACATACGGTAAATCCGTCCCCATAGAGGCATCGAACTTCCCCAAGTGGAAGGCGGGTCGTCACTTAGCATATCCCACCACTGGTTCGCCTTTGCTTCGGGCTAAAGACAGCCTCAGGCTCTTCAGAAAACTTTTAAGAAAAGTTTTATCAAAAATGCTTCCGCTATCCCCCTCACGAGGGACACCCTGCCACTATTGGCTTCTATATCGATACGGGTAAACAGCACAGGAGGGATTCTAACCCTCTTGCTGATTAGGCTACGATGCACAGACCACCATCGGAATAAATTCCGAGGCATCCCCGTTATTTTATCCTTCTCAAATCCCCTAATCAATGACACTTTTATAAGCATAAGTCCTGCCAATTGGCTTATACATCTTTGTAGCTTTCTGTTTAAGCTCTGATCTAATATATTCTATCTTTTTGTGAACTTCTTTCGTATAAAACCTTTCACCGCACTTCTCACATACACCGGCTTTGACTCTCAGGATTGCCACATCGTTTCCTCCTTTAACAATCTTCTCCACTTCTTTTTCTACTACTTGCCCTCCACAAAGGGGGCAAATTGGTGTTAACATTTTATCTTCTCCTTATCTTATGGTCTATCCATCTATCCGTATCTGGAATATATCCAGTTATGACAATTGCAATGTCATGCTCAACCGAATATGCCCAAACACTGTGTATATGCCTTTCTTTTTGGTCTTTGCCATATACAAGACAGCTTGAAAAGGGCTTATCGTCCCGGTAATCTTCAATTATCTCGCCGTGTAAGACAGAATGAAGCAAATCTTTGTCCAATATCTCATCGTTTGCGAGTTCCTCATCTGCATGGTCTGTCATGTTTATCCTACCTTTTACTATCGCTGATTTTATCTTTTCTAATATATCCATTTATAGCTTATCTCTATTAAAAAGTTTGTGCCCCTTTATAAATTTCACTTTCTGAAGCTTTGTCAGCCCCGACCTCGCAGAGTAGGAGGAGGTCTTTCGACCTCCGTCCCCTCATCGAACCGCACGTACGGATTTCCCGTATACGGCTCTCCGAGGGTGTTGCCCCATTGCAGGGAGTGGAATCAACCTTCTCTTCCCGCCAACTTCCAACAAGCTGTTTCAATGCACAAACCTTTTCGGCTATCAGCGTGGCGTCTTTCTCATGAAATACCTTCGCCGATTCCCTACTTGATTTGTGCATCTATCTCGCCTGTTCTTCAGTTTCGCCAAAGCAGGACCCATTCACATCAACCTTTTAGAAAAAGCTTGACCAAAAACGCTTCGCTGTCAGCGTTTTATCCTCCCGACTGTTACCAGCCATTCACTGGCACCAACATCATCGCTACTATTAAACTTTTTAAAAAAGTTTAATCAAAAGCGCTTCGCAGTCCGTCCGACTTCTCGCACCGCATCATTCCAGATTTTCCCATCAGGTTATACCTTCCTTACCTCTTTCGAGGACGATACGAGATCTCCCTCGGTCGCCTAACCAACCTTTTGTCTTCATCCCGACCCTAATCCGACATGCTAGCCCTCTATAGGAATCTCCCGTTTATGGAGCCGCGATTACATACGGTAAGTCCGTCCCCATAGAGGCATCGAACTTCCCCAAGTGGAAGGAGGGTCGTCACTTAGCATATCCCACCTCTGGTTCGCTTGTACTTCGGGCTAAAGACAGCCTCAGGCTCTTCAGATTCCCTCTCGCGAGAGACACCCTGCCACTGTTGGCCTCTGCACCGATATGGGTCACATACCCCACAATAAATTGCGGGGCATCCCCTGTGCTTAGAGATGCTCTACCTCTTTTCACTTTAAATCTCCGCGAAAAATCTGGCACCGCTATTCCTAGCTCTCTCCCCACTATATCGTATGATTATATCACTATCTAAGAGCTCTGCATCATCATCAGTTGGGGATCCAAAACTTATGTACAGCACATCTCTATCACGGTCATAGTCAATGTCCAACTTTTCTAGCTCTTCAATCCTTAATGTCGCCTCCATAATACTTCCATCCTAATTATCCTTTCAAGATATGTAGTGTCAGGCAGACCAGAAAAAGTACAATGCCTGCTCTGTTGGCAGTAATCAAAACCCATTGAGCCTAATTTCTCTCTCCTTTCCTCCTCATAAGGAACGACCATTCGCCATAAATTTATATGCCGCCCAAGCATCTAACAGAGGGGGGACGATCGTAGTTCGTCTTGGTGCGTAGGCTTGTGTTACCGCAAATTTCACCTCAGCAGCCGTAGCAGATGAAAATTCCGACCACAGCAGTGCGATAGCCCCTGTTACAAAAGGTGCTGCGGCACTCGTCCCTCCTAATATGAGCGATTTACCCTCCTCAGCTCCGAGGCTGGTAATGCCATCACCAGGCGCGCTCAGACCTCGCCTCCCAATCGAATTTCCCAGGTTAGACTGATTAATCGGTCGGCTCTGAAGGTCACATGCAGCAACTGGAATCACCCACCGATGGCGGGTGATGGTGGAACTTCCGATGGTCCCTTGATTCCCCGCCGCCGCGACAATAATAACACCACGCCTTGCCGCATGATCCAGAGCTTGTTCTAAGTTGCGCTCACCTTTGGACGATGGTTGGGCGAGAGCAACGCTCAAGTTCAGCACGTGTGCGCCCGTCTCGATGGAATCAATGATTGCAGCTGCCAGTTCTTCAGAAGTCGCGCTTGGCATCTCTTCGTTCCAAGGGGTTGTCTCTGTAAAAATGGGACGTACCAGCAAGGTGCAGTTGGGACATATTGCTGGGGCTACAGAACTCCTCCTCCCGCACAAGATACCTGCCACAAAAGTACCATGCATGCAGGCAGAGCTACTGTTCTGAGTACACGTACCGCCCACTCTCCCGGGAATCTCGCGGATATTTCCACCTATAAGGTCTGGATGGTTCACGGTAACGGGTCCATCTATTAACCCAACTGTAATTTCGGGTCTACCCTCTGTGAGTTCCATCAACGCTGTGAGCTTGACCAAATCCAAAGGGTTCATGCAACACTTCTCCTTCCTTCAAATACGCTTTTCCTGTCTATGATCAAAGTTTTATTCCCAGCACCAAATAAGCCATCACTCCTCCAATGCACCAGTAAAGTCGTTGTGCGAGCAAATAAAGACAGGCTCCCACAACCCTCTAAATAGGCCCCATCCAGATTTGCCGTGTTTCTTCCAATATGGCGATGACTGACTGCCCATAGGTGCCACCAGCTTGAGCCGCTGCAAGCAGGTAGTGCCCCTCGCGCTCTACACGGCCGGCAGGAGGAAGAAGAGCACGCCATCTTGCGTCTCACCACACACCATAGCAATTCTGGGCACAGAATTTCCCGCAAAGGATATCTGAGCATTGGTTCCAACAGTCATGGACACATTTTAAATAGGCATTTCGGTCACCCCACCATCCCGGTCCCTCCCCTATGAAAGAAGCAAAGGCCGGGTCTATCTTAGCCGGGCCCACGACAGGTCTGGTGTTACTTCCATGGCCGCCCACCATATAATAACACCCACTTGATTTATAGACGGATGCTTCTGCTGTAAATCCTGGCATTTTTATTTCTTTTTTCATTTTTTTTCATTCACCGGTCATAAAACGGTGACATTTTGGTCACCAGAAACGGAAACGCCTCGGTCACATCCACACGGACAAAATACTTTTCGATGACATCGGTGTTGCGGTTGGTGTAAGAGAAGATCGCATCGACAATCTTGCGGACACCACTAAGACGT
>QENH01000176.1 GCA_003336485.1 Candidatus Methanophagales archaeon | reverse complement strand
CGACGAGGCAATTACCAATTATAACCGAGTGATAGAATTAAAACCGACCGTAGGAGCATATAGAGGCTTGGGTATTGTATACTCGGAAATTGGAGCGAGTGAAAATGCAACGGATGCATTTGAAAATGCGCTTGATATGGACACAAGCATAATTGAAGGGGGCAATTACTCCTGGGGTATGCACAGTAAATACTATAGTCGAGGGCTAACCTATTATGCAATGCAGGACTACGATAAAGCAATTTCGGACTTCGACAAAGCCATAGAATCAAAATCCGATTATGCAGAAGCATATAGAGATTTAGGTAAAGCATACTTGGGAATTGGAGACAAGGCAAAGGCAAACGATGCATTCGAAACAGCAATACGTTTATTTGAGGAACAGGGAAACTCATATGTAGCAGAGCAGGTAAAGGAACTATTAGGGCTTATGAGCGCTGAATCGATACAAAAGCATATTATGGCCTGCACCATAGCTCCTGTGGATGTGTGTAGTGAATACCAGTGCTTATAGCGATAGGTGATACACCATAGGTGATAGTATAAAAATAGGAGGTGAAAAGAAAAAAAATGTGCGCACCAGTATCCGTAGCTGCAGGCGGAGCACTTACTACTTGGGCTCCAATGCTACTAAGCTATGTAGTAACCACCGCGGCAATAGTGGGCCTATTAGTGGTAAACTACCGGAGTAGTTTAAAGAAACTGATCTCAAAGGCGTAGCCTGCGGTTGCTAGCGGCAGTAAGAGAACTATTTAGACATTAGAAAATGAGGGGGTGGCCTCAGTCACCTTCTCGCTTTCATTTTATTTGTTTATGTCGTTTAAATCAATTTATGAGCACATGTAGTTGATATTATTTTCTCGTTCTCATAACAGGAACTAAAAAAGCAGATATTAAATGAAAAACGTAGAAATCCTCAGTGTATGCCCGGCACATGCCCCTCGCATATATTAGCACCATATGCCACTTTTAGGAATTATCACAGCCAGAAGTAAGATAAAAATAGGTATGATTTTATAATTAGTCAACAATAAAATAGTAACACATCCAATTCACACCAGAAAAAATAGAAAGTAATATATATACATAAAAACAACTAAAGAAATAAGAGGAATAAAAAATGTGTGCACCGATAAGCGTAGCAGTTGGTGGGATGGGTGAAGCTCTTGCCCCAGCGTCAGCGGAGATAGCCAGATTTCTCATGGACGGGTGGGTGTTCTTCTTTGGCGCCACCCTTACCTGGGGATTCTTAAAAAACCCGCTAAAAATATTTAAAAAAATAAAAGAATAGAAAAGAGATAGGGCAATTACAGCCCTTTCTACTTTTATTTTGTTTTGTTTTGTTTCATTTCAGCTCTCTTTGTTTTGAACGTTTTTCGTTATGGCTGTTCACCGACTGGCAGCGCCCAAACAGGATCAGACTCATCTGCGAAATTGGATGTCATCTGCGTAATGTTTGTACCATCAGAATCCATCATGTAAATCTCGTAATCACCCTTATATCTACCAGAAACAAAAACTATCTTCTCGTCGCCTAATGCCCACGCGGGTGAGAGATCATGATATTCTGTATTGTTTGTGAGCTGCGTAACGTTTGTTCCATCTGCATCCATCAGATATACTTCAAAGTCGCCATCACGATCTGAGCAAAAGAGTAGCTTGCTTCCGTCAGGAGCCCATTCGCATGGCGTATCCCACTTGTTGTTAGATGTCAACTGTTCTTTATTTGTGCCATTCTCAGCCATCACATAAATATCCGCATCGCCAACACGACCAGAGCTAAAGGCTATTTTGCTGCTATCTGGCGACCAGTGAGGATTCATATCCATACCTGTATCCTCTGTTAGCAGCATAACGTTTGTGCCTTCTACATCCATCACATATATCTCGGGGTTGCCATCTCGATCTGAACAAAAGGCTATCCGGCTACCATTCGGCGACCAACATTGACACCCATCTGCGACCGTATTGTGTGTAAGCTGCGCAACGTTTGTGCCATCTGCATCCATCACATATATCTCAAAGTCGCCATCGCGATCTGAACAAAAGGCTATCTTGTTGCCTTTGGGATGCCATTCGGGATTTATATCATTTGCAATATTGTTTGTGAGCCGTGTAACATTTGTTCCATCGGCATCCATCACATATATCTCATTGTTGCCATCCCTAGTAGAGGAGAAGGCGATCCTACCAGTTACATTCTCATCCGCAGCCATAACTGGCGGCAGCGTCAAAATAGAGAATATCACTGCAATAGCCATTACTATCATCCATGCGATTGCAAAATCTTTTTTCATTTTTTCCGTTTTCACCTCCTAAATTTTTTTGCGGTGTAACACATTTAAAAAAATATAAAGAGGAAAAGGCTACCTTTTCCTATTTCTCTCTCCTTTTTATGGTGTATTTGTATCTTTTCCGGTCTTACTTTACTCTGGCATGACACCAAGCACGACCAATGGGTTCACTCCAGCGGATTTGAGATTTGAAAGCTCGCTTGGACTGTTGACATCAAATTCCTTTATCGTTTCGACTAGTGTTTCTGGCTCGTCTATGTAATCCATCATGTCCAGGTCCATCTTTAGTCTTCCCCACCACCACTTGTATGTTCCGAAAGCTTCTGGGCCAAAGAGATCGCTACTAGACATCCCGGATATCTGATACGCTTTAGTCCAGTTAAATGCCAGCACAAGTCCATCTCCTGTCCCAGTAGCGGAGTCCCACCTGATGAATATGCCTGCGACATTCTTTGCATTTTCTGGTAATTTGTCCTTCTGTTCCGTAGTAAGGTCCTTTGCTACGTAATTCTTGTTTCCAATGCTAGCCTCCAGGTTCCATTGCAGGGTATCATCCTTGCACCAGGGCGGAATTGCAATTATCTGGTATCGTTGGCTTGGTGTTTCCAATGGCAGATATTCATCCAGGTATTCGAGTATGAAAAATCCGGATGTTTGTCCGGGGCAGATATGATTGTGGAACTGCGCTGCAGCAAGTAATTCACGTGGTGTGCCGTTACCCTTCGCCCAAACGTTCGGGATCGTTATGAAAGTGAACTCGTTAGTAAACGGTCCTGAGCCACCGCCAAATACCTTTGCTTTCACCTTCGCGTCCCATACTGGTGCATACGACTCGTTGAGAAGTCTGTCTGGGCTGACATTCTCCTTCACAATCTTTGTGTAGATCTCTTCGTCAGGCAGAGCCATGAACTCCTCAACGCTTTTATCGAAGACGGAATTATCCACTTCGAGATACAGACAGTTTTCCGTTTTCTTGTCAAAGAATGCGAACCAAAGAGGTCTATCTCTGCTTCGACGGATGACAAGGAGATTACCTTTACCAACCGTGCACCCCGTCTTTGCCTGTATGCCATCAATGCAGTCCTCTGTTCTCTCTCCGTTGATCACTGCATATCCGGAATCGGTCATCGCGAGGATGTTCGGATTATACTTCTCGGAAGACATGTTTTCCATTGCGAATTCGGATGCGCGCCAGCCCAGTAGATTATCAACAGCGATGTTCTCAGGACCTACGAGGTTTGCCAGTGCAGGATCGGGCAATAGTCCAAGCACGACATACGGATTGTTGCCTGCATACTTGAGTTCCATTAGTTCCGCTGTGCTGTTGAGGTCGAATTCCTTCATTGTCGAGACAAGCAGTTTCGGATCATCGAGGTCCATCATCTCCACGTCCATCTTCAACCTCATCCACCACCAATACCAGGGTTTATCCTTATTCGTCTCGTCAATGTCGCACAATTCTCTTGCTTTTGTCCAGTTAAAAGCCAGAACCAATCCATGCCCGGTATCTGTTGCTTTATCCCAGCGGATATATATGCCAGCGGCACCTGGAAGTTGCTTCTTTTCTTCGTCCGTTAGATGCATTGCCACAAACCTCTTACCTACTGTCTTATCGTATATAACCTGAAAAGCATCGTCTTTGCACCATGGCGGGCACCCGATTATCTCGTAGTTCTGGTTGCCTTGGAGTGGTAAATTCTCGTCCAGATATTCGATGATGTTGTAACCACTTGTTATCCCGGGGCAGATATGGTTGTGGAACTCAACAGTCTTCAAAAGCTCGTAGGGTGCGCCTTTAGCCCATACGTTGGGGATGGTTATTATACTGAACTCATTTCCACCGAATATTTTCGCATCCATCTGCGGTTGCCATGCCTCTGGCTCGTTGAGTAGTTTGTCTGCATCGATATTCGCTTTCGCTATCTTTGTAAAGACCTTATCGTCCGAAAGCGCCTTCAGATCTGTGGCTGTCATGTCGAAGACAGAACTGTCCACTTCTAGATAGACACACTCTCCCGAGCTCTTATTGAAGAAAGCGAACCAAAGCGGCTGCTCTTTGCTTCTGTGGATGAGCAGAAGGTTAGCTTTGCCTATTGTGCACCCAGAAGATGCAATTACGCCATCAATGCACTCTTCCGTTGTCTTTCCACCTACTTCTCCGCCTACTATCGCATAACCCGCATCGGTCATCGCGAGGATATTAGGGTTGCCATAGACAAACGGCAGTTTTTCTTTTGCTACATCGGCTGCACGTTGACCTAAAAGGTCAAATACGGAATTATTTTCCGCTACTGCGAGCCCCGCAGCAGATATCAATATGGCCATAGCGACTATCGAAAGCACTAGTGCCACTTGCTTCTTTCCCATAATTTTTTTATTCATTTTTGTTTTTTTTATACCTCCAACTATAAAGTTAATAGTTCATGTTATAAAACTTTCGATTTTTGTCACAAGCGGTATTATTCATATAGTGTGATGTTATGGACGAAGTACACAATCTAGTTTCTTCTTTACTCTACATCATAAATATCGGATACTCATCAGATTCTGGATTAAATCCTTAGTTTTTTATAGTAAAGTAAAAAAAGTAGGAAAAGGCTACCGTTTCCTATTCCCCTTAATCTTATATCTTATATGGCTTTTCTGGCTTACTTAGGCGAAGTCAAGGTGTTGATTGATTCAATAGGCCAAGCTCGACATACGGATTCACACCGGCATATTTGAGCTTTTGAATCTCCTCTGTGCTGTTGACGGTGAATTCGTGCATCGTAGAAACAAACAGCTCAGGCTCGTCGAAATGTGCCCCATAGAATAAAGCTCTGCTCAACTTTCCGATCCAGCTAAAGTCCGACGTGAAGTTATACCCATACTTTGCCTTTGCCGGTGTGCTGTCCGATTTCAGGACTAACCCGTCCCCCGTATTAGTTGTGCCATTCCATCTGATGTAAATGCCGGCCACTCGTGGTAGTTGCGCCTTATCTTCATCTGTTAGAAGCGTTGCTACATACCGCTTACCTACAGTCTTATCGAAAATGACCTGAATAGCATCGTCTTTGCACCATATAGGACACCCTATTATTTCATATTTATCACTGGAGCTCTGTAGCGGTAAGTTTTCGTCCAGGTATCTGACGATGACGTAACCACTGCTAAGCCCTGGACAGACATGATTGTGGAACTCCACTGCCTTCAAGAACTCGTAGGGTGCGCCAGCAGCCCAAACGTTAGCGATGGTTATCAGGCTGAACTCGTTCCCGTTAAATACCTTCGCATTCTTCTTCGCATTCCATTCCTCTTGGTGGTTGAATATCTCCTCTGCACTGATCTTCTCCTTCACTATCGTTGTGAAGACCTCTTCGTCAGATAGCGCATTGAATTCACCGGTGCTAAGCTCGAAGACCGAATTATCCACTTCAAGATACAGGAATTCGCCCGTAGCATTGTTGAAGAAAGCGAACCATAGCGGTTGTTCTTTGCTTCTGTGTAGGAGGAGCAGATTACCGTTACCAATTGTGCAGCCAGTGGAAGCGATTACGCCGTCAACGCACTTCTCTGTTGTCTTTCCACCTGCTTCGCCGCCTACTATTGCATAGCCGGAATCGGTCATCGCAAGGACCTCGAGATCATACTTATCGAAAGATATTTTTTCCTTCGCTATCTCCGCGGCGCGCCAGCCCAGTAGATTATCCACAGCAATATTGTCAGGACCTACGAGGTTTGCCAGTGCAGGATCAGGTAATAGACCAAGCACGACATACGGATTGTTGCCTGCATACTTGAGTTCCATTAGTTCCGCTGTGCTGTTGAGGTCGAATTCTTGCACTGTTGTGACAAACAGTTCCGGTTGGTCGAAGTAATCCATCAGCGCCAAGAGCGTTTTTAATTTCCGGACCGACTTATGGGGTGCTAAACTGGGATCTATATCGCTCACTTCTGTCGCTTTAGTCCGGTTATATGCCAAAACCAAACCATGCCCGGTATCAGTAGTTTTATCCCAACGAATGAATATGCCGGCGACACCGCCTTTCCCTGGGCCGGCATAATATTCTGGAAGTTGCGCACTATCTTCCGGAGTCAGATGCATAGCTACAAACCTCTTGCCGACTGTTTTATCGAAGATAACCTGAAAAGCATCGTCTTTGCACCATGGCGGGCACCCGATTATCTCGTAGTTCTGGTTGCTTTGGAGTGGTAAATTCTCGTCTAGATATTCGATTATTAAGTAACCACTGGTTAGTCCGGGGCAGATATGGTTGTGGAACTCAGCCGCCTTCAAGAACTCGTAGGGTGCGCCTTTAGCCCATACGTTGGCGATAGTTATTATGCTGAACTCGTTCCCACCAAATACTTTTGGCCATGATTCGGGGTTGGCGAATAGCTCATCTGCATCGACATTCGCTTTCGCTATCTTTGTAAAGACTTCATCGTCTGAAAGCGCCTTCACCTCTGTGGCAGTCATGTCGAAGACAGAACTGTCCACTTCTAGATAGACACACTCTCCCGAGCTCTTATTGAAGAAAGCGAACCAAAGCGGTTTCTCTTTGCTTCTGTGGATGAGCAGGAGATTACCCTTACCTATTGTGCACCCAGAAGGTGCAATTACGCCATCAATGCACTCTTCCGTTGTCTTTCCACCTACTTTCCCGCCTACTATCACATGCCCGGCATCGGACATCGCGAGGATATTAGGGTTGCCATAGACAAACGGCAGTTTTTCTTTTGCTACATCGGCTGCACGTTGACCTAAAAGGTCAAATACGGAATCGCTTTCCGCTACTGCGAGCCCCGCAGCAGATATCAGTATGGCCATAGCGACTATCGAAAGCACTAGTGCCACTTGCTTCTTACCTATATTTTTTTTATTCATTTTTGTTTTTTTATACCTCCAACTACAAAGTCAATAGTTCCTGTTATAAAACTTTCGATTTTTATCATAAGTTGCGTTATTTGTATAGTATAATATTATAAGTGAAGTCCTCAATCTATTTTCTTCATATTATTGTGCCGGATTGGTGAAGATGTTAACAATAACAAAAATCAATTTTAGCGCGTTTCAATCGCCATCCTGCAGCGGATGAAATTAATCATGGGAAAAAAAGATGCGTGGTCACTTCACCACGCACGTATTCTGTTTTAACAAAGCTCAATGATTGCTACCTCGTCTATTTCCCTGGTCTATTACCGCGGTGCTTGCCACTACCGTCTCGAGGCTGCGCACAATCGCCGTTTTGTCCCTTACCGCGGTGCATGCCGCTACCGTCCAGAGGCTGCACATAATCGTCATCTTGCCCGTTCGGTATGCCATCGCCATCATCGTCTCGGCCGTTTATGCCGATATTATCGCAGATACCATCGCCATCTGCATCGACAAAATTCGGTCGTGCACTCACCACACAGATGGAAGTTGCCACCAGTGCCATGACCATTATACCAGCGATTAATTTTCTTATCATCTTATCGTCTCACCCCCTATTTTTTAGCGTGTTTCCACAGTTATATATTGAAATAACCTGCCTTAAGCTTTTCGTTTCACCCATATCCTTACCAAATCTCACCCAAATTTCGCCCAAATCTCACCCAAATCTCGCCCAAATTAGCTCAGATATAACATATACACAATATCAACTTTCTATCGTTTATACACTCATCAGAGCATGTTAACTCAAGAATTGCATTAAACTCAACCTTTTGATGGCTATGGGTTCAATAGCTAGGAAGGTATAATATTATGAGGGAGTAAAAAGCATGAAAAAGGACGAGGTTCTGCGTGTTATCGAAGAAGCGGCAAGAAATAAGCCGGTTGTGCTTTACCTACCCGACAATCAACTGACGTCATTGCCTGCTGAGATAAGTGCGCTTACCTCTCTTTCCGAGCTTGGGCTATCCGGAAATCAACTGACGTCATTGCCTGCCGAGATAGGAAAGCTAAAGAATCTTACCGGGCTTTACCTGTCCAAAAATCAACTGGAGTCATTACCGGCTGAGATAGGGGAGCTAACGAATCTTACAGGACTTTACCTATCCAAAAATCAACTGAAGACATTGCCGGCTGAGATAGTAAAGCTAAAGAACCTTACCACGCTTGACCTATCCGGAAATCCTCTGGAATCGCCGCCGATAGAAATTGCCAAGCAGGGGACTATGGTGATAAGGTCATATTTTGAATCGTTAGAAGCGAAAAACAAGCACTAAATGAATAAAAAAAATAGGAAAAATGCTACCTTTTTCCTTTCTTCTCTTATATATTATGGAGATCGCCAGCTTTTTGTCTTCTTTCATTGTGCTTAGGAGTTTGTTTCTTAGAGTCCCTCTTCGAGCTGCTCTATAAGCTGGAGAATGGCAAATACACTCCCTTCTGCGTTGTGAATGGCATCGTGTGTAGCACCTGCGTAGGCTCTATGCGAGTCTGGCACGATACCTTCAAGGACGTCGGTCAGTTCGTGTGCATCATCCAGGGCATTTTTGTATTCTCCCAGATACTCTCTGATTGTAAAGATAGTGTCGTTAATTTCTGCCGCGTTTGACTCGGGGTCCTTAGTAAGGTCTTTAAGAGCCTCCAAATTATAATCGTTGATATACTGTGCCGTATGGAGCAGAGTATGAGAAATCACATGAATTTTCTCGGCGGTTGTTTTTACACCTTTGCTCAATGTCTCATTATCTGCGATTTCCTCCGTATTGTCGTGTATGCCCCAGGTGAAATCTATAAGCCGTTGAGCCTCTTCCTGGAGTGGATAAGGTTCCATAAGACCTAGCACTTCGTACGGATTGTTGCCTGCATACTTGAGTTCCATTAGTTCCGCTTCGCTGTTGATGTCGAATTCTTTTACTACGGTGACAAACGTCTCTGGTTGGCCGAGATAATTCATCATCTCCAAATCCATTTTCAATTTCCGGATCGACCTATAGTCTTTAAAACTATCAGGAATATCGCTTGCTTCGCTTGCTTTAGTCCAGTTAAAAGCCAGAACTAATCCGTCTCCCGTGTTAGTTGCTCCATCCCATCTAATGTATATACCAGCAACATTGTCTGGTAGTTGTTCTTCGTCTTCCTCTGTTAGATGCATTGCCACAAACCTCTTACCGACTGTTTTATCGAAGATAACCTGAAAAGCATCGTCTTTGCACCATGGTGGACACGCGATTATCTCGTAGTTCTGGTTGCCTTGGAGTGGTAAATTCTCGTCCAGATACTCGATGATCATGTAACCGCTGGTTAGTCCGGGACAGATATGGTTGTGGAACTCCGCCGCCTTCATAAACTCGTAGGGTGCGTCATCAGCCCAAACATTGGCGAAGGTTACTATAGTAAATTCGTTCCCACCGAATACCTTTGGCCATGATTCGGGGTTGGCGAAGAGCTCATCTGCACCGATGTTCACCTTCGCTATCTTTGTAAAGACTTCATCGTCTAGAAGCTCCGTTACATCTGCGGCAGTCATGTCGAAGACAGAACTGTCCACTTCGAGATAGACACACTCTCCTGAGCTCTTATTGAAGAAAGCGAACCAGAGCGGTTTTTCTTTGCTTCTGTGGACAAGCAAAAGATTGCCGTTGCCTAGGGTGCAGCCTGATGATGCGATTACACTGTCAATGCACTCTTCTGTTGTCGTTCCACCTACTTTCCCGCCTACTATTGCATATCCGGAATCGGTCATCGCGAGGATATTTGGATCATCCATGACGAAAGGCAGTTCCTCTTTTGCCACTTCGGCTGCACGTTGACCTAAGCAGTCACATACAGAATCGTTTTCCGCTACTGCGAGCCCCGCAGCGGATATCAGTATAGCCATAGCGACTATCGAAAGCACTAGTGCCACTTGCTTCTTCCCACTACTTTTTTTGTTCATCTTTTTTTATACCTCTTGCTATAAAGTTCATAGTTGATGTTATAAAACTTTCGGTTTTTGTCATAAACGGTGTAATTTATAGTATGATGTTACTATATTAATTCTACTTCCCACCACCGCATCGGATTACCGGATTTATCAGGGCGAAGCATAGAATGTCAACGTGCTTCTACATCGCACTTGTTCATATACGATTTCATCGCCTTTAAGGTAATTCATTTTATCCTGTCGGACAATATCGTAAGTGGCGTTCCAGGTGCCGGATTCTTCAACGGTATATTCAGCTACCACCTGCCACATCCCGGGTTTGTTGACCTCTATTGAGAAGGTGCCATCTTCTGCTGTTGTGCCCATCTGAGCTTTTGCGGGGCTGTGAATATCTTGAGTCGCGTGAGCTGTTGCGTATACACCTTCGGTTGGTGAGCCCTTATAGAGAAGAGCGGCTTTGAATGTATCCCCTACGTGTAGAGATAACGGATCCACTAAAGGAACTATTTCCCACTCTTGCCCAATGACTTTAGCCCAGGGAATCATGCCTGATTTTTCTGTATTACTCTCCCCTCCTGCACGAATTACAATTTTGGCGCTATCTATGATCAACTGTAACGGAATAATACCCGTAAGATTATGCCATGCCGGATCGTAGATACCCACTCTTTTTGCACCTATGATGTGATCCCCGTTTTGGTTCAATAGGAAGTATACTACAGAATAGTTAGCCTTTTCTAGCAGTTTCAAGTCTTTAACGGTATCACCCGGCCCATAAAGCTTTGCTTCTTCTATCCTCGGTGCTTTAAGTTCTACAGGTATATTAGGATGTCCAAGATTTATCCTGGCTGCTTGAACAGAGGGTATATCTGGCTTGTCGTTCGCTTCGATATAAAGCATATGCGCGCTGGCTAACCCTACCACAAGTGAAGAGGCTAGAACTGCTAGGGCAAAGATCGAAAGTACGATCGCTGTTTGCTTCTTTCCCCTATTTTTTATTTTCATGTTTCTCACCGCTGCTATAAAATTCAGAGTTTGTGTTATAAAACTTTAGATTTTTATAAAAAAATAAAGTTTTTGATTTTTTTATCGCCGATCTTACCTGCTATCCGATTTTATTTTTTTCACGGTAAAGCAAAGAATGTCAGCGTAGCTCTGTACCTTTCCCGTTCATATTCGACCGCATCACCGGTAAGCCATTTCGTTTCGTTACCTCTGATATTGTCACTAGTGGCGATCCAGGTACCTGGTTTCTCAATGATATATTCTGCCTTCACTTGCCACATCCCTGGTTCTGTGATGTCTATTGAGAAAATGCCATTTTCCGCGGTTTCACCGATCTGAGCCTGTGTTGCGTTATGAATGCTTTTAGTCCCGTGTGCACCAGCGTATGACCCATTTATTGATGAGCCATTGGATAGAATTGCGGCTTTGAAAGTGTCTCCTACGTGTAAGTTGAAGGGATTAACCAAAGGAACTATTTCTAATTCTTGCCCCGTGACCTTAGCCCAAGGGATCATCCCTGTTGCTGGATCCACAGCGTTCCCTGCGTCTCCACCGCAGCATAGAATTTCCCCAAAGTCGCCCTTGCTCAGTTTCCCAGCATAGACTGATGGTTCTCTTGATGCAACGATGATATTGACTCCTCCCGGATACAAGAAGTATGCTACCGAATGGTTGTCTTTTTCTATTGCCCTCAAGTCTACAACCGTGCCATCAGGTCTATACTGCTTTACTTCTTTTAACTGCGGTACGATGTGCCCTGCCGGATTGTTCGGATGCCCAAAGATTATCTTGGCTGCTTGAACCGATGGCGCATCAGGCTTGTCGTTTGCGTCGATGTAGAGCATATGTGCGCTGGCAGTTCCTACCATAAGTGAAGAGACCAGAACAGCGAATGCAAAGATCGAAAGTACGATCGCTGTTTGCTTCTTGCCTATGTTTCTCGTTTTCATGTTTTTATCACCTCCCACCATAACATTTATACTCCGAGCATATAAACCTTTCAATTTTTGTTAAGTTTATAGAGATCCCACATTCCGCACTTTATATTTATAAAGATACTATTTCATGAATTCCCGACAGTTATGAACCTGCCAAATAATGTATGTTATACGAATTTACATTCGTATAGCTGATGGCACTTCGGACTCTATACATTTTTTCCGTCATTCTCTCTCGATTTCGTATGAAAAAGTAGATGCGGTAGGCTAACCACATCTTTCTTCTTCCACTTTGCATTGCCACGATCCTCAGTAGCGCGCAACTTCTATCCATAACAGGTACAATACATCCTCTCATACTCACGACCGAGCAATGAAAGGACTTTTAGATGAATTGGTCTCAGGTTCATGACCTTCACAGTCTCCGAACCTCTGTAGAGGACGGTAATACCCTCGAAAACTTGGAATACTCGCCTCATCGTCGGTTTCTTCGTTGGTTTGTTCTTTTGATCAGGAATCGATTCACTCCCCTTCTCCAGCGCTTCTCGCAACTTCCTCTCCGCTATACCATAGATCATAAGTGCAAGCCCCATTATCATCACCATCGCAACTATCCTGCTTTCATTTTTCAGGAACAGGCTATGGGCGAAGAATAAAGGGTCTTTGAGGAATCTGAACCCTCTCTCAGCATGCTGCTGGTCCTTGTATGCTTTAAGCGCTTCTTCGTCACTCAGCTTCTTTCTATCCAGTATGTTTGTAGCTACGATAAACTTCCCCTTCTTCAGCGTTTCCTTCTCTATTGCGGTTTTATCCGCCTCAAACGCTACTTTTATACTGTATAACGTCTGAGTTGGCTCGTCTTTTCGCGGTTTCCCCCGTCCACCGCCTTTTTTCTTCCGCCTCGTCTTGACCTCCGTTGCGCGTATTTTGTGATACTTCCATGCTTTTTCCATCTCCTGTGCCGCATTCAGTGCGTCTTCCTTGCTGTGGAATTTTTGATTGGAGAAATGCCATACCACCTTCTCTACCTGCTTTTTCTCTTTTTCTATCTTCTTTTTCTGCGTTTTCGTCTCTTTCGCAAACGCTTTCTCTGAGAATACCACAACCCATCGCTGTTTTACACCTCCATATTCCGCTGCGGTGCTGAAGATGTGGTAACCGTTGAGAGTGGTACTGAGCATCTTTTCCGTGTCCATGCTTTCCAGCACTTCTTTTGCTTCTGTTATCGTTTCCGGTACTCGTGATATCCATTTGTAGCTCCCAGAAATATCTTTTATTGTCTGCTCTGTGTATCCCGCGCTGTCCCATACCCAGATTTTGTCTTTGCCCCACATCTCCTGCAATGACTTCCCATAGTCCTTAACTATCTCTCTGAAATGGTTTTTGTCGGAAGTATTTCCGCTTAAAGCCTTTATAAAGACAGGTAGGCTATCAGACATGACCAGCGAGATGACGAACTGCTTCAAATCCGGCCTACCGTCCTTTGAGAAGCCATGCATTATCTCTATTGGTACAGCATCCAGATCGCCTTCCTTCTGCTTATACTCGCCTTGAAGGTTTATTGAGGTGGTATCATTGTGAAAGAAGCGTCCAGAATACTCGCCGTACGCTTTGGAAGTAATCTGCATGAATATCGCCTCAGGGCCTGCCCGGTATAGTTTATCTAAAGTCCGCCCCAGGACATCGTCATTGAACCACTCTACTTTTAGCCCTTCGCCTATTAGTAACTCTACGGGCTTTGTTGCCATGAACTCTGGAAATAAGTAGAGTGGTCGATCTACAAACCCCAGAGCATTCAAGACCATGGCGACAACTGCTTCTCCACAAGTCACTTTTTGGCGTGGATCTACGCCCACGATTCGGTCGATCTCGCCTGCTAAATCTATCTCTCTGCAGATCATGGCTACTATGCCAAGGTGATCTATGTTTTTACTGCTATATTCGGCTAAACTTGCCGTCTCTCCTGCGTGTGCTTGCGTATTTGGATACATTAATACTCACATGCTTCGATAAGAAAAGGCACCTATTTAAAGTTATCATTCACCACCTCGCTATTTCCCGTAAATTTAAATTTGTAGATTGTTTATATCAGAATGTGCGGAATGTGGGAGAGATTATATACTATAGATGTTACAAAGAAACCACCTATCAATTCTGTCTGCTCACCGCCGCATCGAATCATTGCAATGATGCAAAAAAAATAAAAAAGTAGGAAAAGGCTACCTTTTCCTATTCCTCTATGAGTCCTAGCACGACCATGGGGTTCACACCGGCGGATTTGAGATTTAAAAGCTCGCTTGGACTGTTGACCTCAAATTCGCTTTCTGTTCCAGAGTAAGATCCTTTACTACATAATTCTTGTTCCCTACTGTAGATTCCAGATTCCATTGAAGGACATCGTCTTTACAGAACGGCGGAATTGCAATTACCTGGTATTGCTGGCTTGGTGTCTCAAAAGGCAGATATTCATCAAGATATTCAAGTATGAAATATCCTGCGGTTAGCCCTGGGCAGATATGATTGTGGAACTGCGATGCAGCAAGTAATTCACGTGGTGTGCCATTACCCTTTGCCCAGACGTTCGGAATCGTAATAAATGTGAACTCGTTCGTAAATGGTCCCGATCCACCGCCGAATAGCCATAGCGAAGATCGAAAGTAGTAGTGCCACTTGCTTCTTCTTTATACTTCTTTTATTCATCTTTTTTTATACCACCTGCTATAAAGTTCAGAATGTATGTTATAAAACTTTTGATTGTTGGTATAAAGATTATTATTTGTGCAATATTGTGTTACAAAAAACCGTTCTATCAATTTATCTTCTCGCTACCACTTCGGATTAGCAGTTAAACGAAAAACGAGGATATAATGTCTCATTCAATAAGCACCAGTTATGCCAGCAATTGGCGTAATCGCAGCCGTATAGGGTGCCTTGCATAGATAACAAATAAAATAAAGTAACACAATCTCAAATTTGAGGCATCGATAAAAACCGAAAGTAATAAATATACCTAAGATATAGATATTAAGTAGGTGATATAAAAAAATGTGCGCGCCATTAGGGATAGCGGTAGCAGGTGGAGTTGTCGGGATTCAGGCGATATTAGCGACAAAAGTCTTAGGTGTTGCCATTCTCGGCAGTATCTTCGTCTTGAATTACTTCCGCCCGCTAAAAAGGTTAAGCCTAAAAAAAGTGAGTGAATAAGCGGAACAAAATAGACTTCCGCATTCTCACTTTTTATTTTTTCCCATACAATAATAATAATAATAATAACAATAATAATAATAAAGATGACCGACCGGAACTTATATTTTGATGCGTATGATCTCACAATGATGGTCCTGTTTGCCTTTGCCAGTGCCCTACTAAATACATATCTGCCAATAAAATATTTTACCGAATATTTCAGCATACCCGGACCTGCGGCTGGCATGGCGTTACTGGGCGGTTTCATATTTGTGTTATGGGCGGCTTTGGCACGGGCGATAATAAAGAAGAAGTATGTGGCAATTGTTACATCGCTTTTAATAGCTTCTTTTTGCATGCTTATAGCGCCGTGGTACGGAATTGTGTCACCCATTTGGTTCGGCGTTTACGGTATTATCGCTCTGCTTTTAATGGGCTTCTTTGTAGATCTAACATGGTCGGACTCTAAATTTAGGGTAGGACTTGGTGGTGGTCTGGGGAATTTAGCGTGTTTGGGGATTACATGGATTGCTATTGGTGTTCATATCGGAGTGTGGCCCTCGCCCGAATTCGCACCTATTCTTGGCCTTGCCGCTTTTATCTCCGGCTTTATCGGCGCGTTGATCGCATATTGGGTTTCAAAGGCATTTTTGTGATTGATAAAAAAGAGGGTAAAACAGAAGAATAAATATGGTTGAATCGATAGAAGAACTTGACTGGAACGAAATGTGGAAGAAAGCAATGCAGAACTCATCATTTAGAAAACGGCGCCAGCGAGATACGACTGAATTTTGGGATAAAAGGGCAAAAGGGTTCAATGAATCAATAAAACGCAATGATCGTGCAGAACGGATAATAGCAAAGCTTGACATAGAGCCCGACGATACCGTGCTGGACATCGGTGCAGGACCCGGAACGCTTGCAATACCACTTGCAAAAATGGTGAAGCACGTTACTGCAATAGACCCTTCTAAAGGGATGCTCGCATATCTAAAGGAAAATGCAGTAACTGAAGGATTGAAAAATATAACTTGCATAAACAAGAAATGGGAGGATGTGGCGATAGGGCGCGATATGGGCGAACACGACATCGTAATCGCATCGCACTCGCTCGCGATTCTTGATATACAGGATGCTGTCTCGAAGATGAACGATGTTGCAACGCGATATGTTTACATTTTCACCTTCGCCGGGTGGCGATTCTGGAATTATGACGAACTCTGGCTCAAATTATTCGGTGAACAATTCCAGCCCGGACCCGATTACATCTACCTCTACAATGTTCTGTACGAAATGGGTATACACGCAAATGTTGAGATTATTAAATCAGAACATAACCAGCAGTTCTCGGATTTGGACGAAGCAGTAGAGCGATGGATGGATGATCTCGAGGTATCAGCGCCAAAAGCAGAAGAAGTGATTAGATTATATTTAGCAGAAAAACTGGTTGTGGAAGCCGGGGCACTCTGGTCAAAGCATGAACTGAACAGCGCTATGATATGGTGGGGGAAAAATGCGACACCGATTTGAGTATAACATGTTAATTTTTCACGAAACCATAATATCCAACTAAAATTAATTATTTGTTGACACAGATTAACACAAATTAACGTAAGAGGAATCAAATTCGTGTAACTTTGCTTCTTAAATAGGTAGAAATTATACTTAATATACAATTTAAAAAACCGAAAGTCGTAACTTAATATAAGATAAACAAAAAAGTAGAGTAAAAAAAGTGTATTTATATTACGTAAGGCCAAATAAAAAAACAAAAAGTCTGTAACAAAAAGAAAAATTTTTGGGGGCGAGAGAAAGAGAAAATGAAGCGAATTATTGCTATATTGTGTTTGGCAATGCTATTATGCTGTGCGCTCTGTGGTACATCATCTGCAGCAGGTGGGGCGACAGCAGCCGCAACGGCTGAAAAGACTATTAAGATCGAAGGTGGTGATTACGGGTATCCTACTCCGTTTGCACTCTTTCCAAAAGGACCCGGTTATATCAGAATGAGCTTCATCTTCGATACGCTTACCTGGAAAGACAAACATGGCGTGATACCCTGGCTTGCAGACAGTTGGAGCAGGTCATATGATGCCAAGATATGGACCTTTTACCTGCACAGAGGCGTGAAATGGAGCGATGGTGAGCCATTTACGGCAGATGACGTGAAGTTCACATTCGATTACACGAAAGATCATCCGCAGTTGTGGTACGCATATAACGCGAAAGAGATAGACCATATAGAGGTACTTGATCCGTATACCGTTAGAATACACCTTACGGAATCGAGACCCACATTTATCGATGATGTTGCAGGATGTGTCCCAATGATTCCAGAGCATATATGGAAGGATGTCGACGATCCTTATACATTCCAAGGAGATGATGCCGTTATAGGAACAGGACCTTTGAAGCTTGTAGAATACGACGGTACACAGGGCTATTACGAATATGGAGCGAATACAGGGTGTTTCAAAGGAGAACCTATCATTGACAGACTTATCATGCTGGATGTAGGTGACCCTGCACTTGCGTTGATGGCAGGAGATATAGATGCTGCGTCCTTCATGGGGAAAGAGATAGTTGCGGTTGAAGAATTTGAAGATGATCCTGATTTCGAGATAGATGAAGGCTCAAGCTGGTGGGTGCTGAATTTCTACTACAATGTAGGTAAGTATCCAATGAATAACTCTGATTTCAGACGTGCAATTGCTTATGGTATAGACAGGGCAGATATAGTACAGACAGTAACGCATGACGGTTCTATCCTTGCGAATACCGGCATAATTCACCCGGATTCGAAATGGTATGAGCCTGATCTTCCGGGTTATGAATATAATATAGCAAAGGCTAACGAAATACTCGATGATTTGAACTTTACGGACACAGACGGTGACGAGATAAGAGACTATAAATATGAAGACAGCAACACAACAGCACTCAAATTCACGCTGATTACAAGTGAGGCATATACAGATGAAGCGGAATTCATCAAGGAGGATTTAAAGGATCTAGGAATTGAGATAGGAGTAAAATCCGTAGGTAAGAGGGAACTGGGCTCGGGGATATGTTGTGGTGCATTTGAGTTCGCAATAAGTGGTCATGGAGGAATAGTAAATCCACGTGTATTGAGAACGACAGCTATGGGAACAAGCCGTAGTGAAGAGTATTATGAGATATACAAGAAACAATTGAGGACAATGGACGAAGAAGACCGAAAGGAATTTGTGGGCGATCTGCAAACGATAATAGCGGATGAGCTTCCGCTATATCCGCTATATCATCCAAAGATGTGGCGTGTTTACAATCCTGATAAGCTTGATACATGGTTCTATACAGAAGATGCTATCGCAGGAAGCATCCCTCTCGCACTGAACAAACTCATATTCCTCTTCGATTCATGGCGATATGACGCTAACGAAGATGGCATAATAGACGAAAGCGAAGTAAATGACGCAACGCAAGACTATGATGACGGTAAGATAACTCAGGAGCAACTGGATATGGTGTCAAATTTATATTACCCCTAAAAAAGAAAGCGTTACCAAAGAAAAATTTGTACTATGAAAGAGAGAAAACCGCTATTAACAATAGCTGGAATATTACTGCTGTTATTTGTAGCTGTATCGGTATCAACAGTGGTGACAGAGATTGCAACTGCGGAATCTGCAACAGCAACAAGGACGCTGCCTGCGGAACCTGTATCCGCAGGTGATTTTTTCACCGTAAGAATTGAAGCACAAGGTTATGGTACTTTTGGTAAAGTAATCGAAACGCTTCCTGAAGGTTTTACTTATATGACATCCACACTCGATCCACGTGCAGTAAGGATTTATGGAGCAACAAACACAGTTACGTTCACTTTGATTAGCGAAACTTCTTTTAGTTATACTGTGAGGACACCAGACACCGAAGGTACTTACACATTCAACGGAATACTTGTAGACGTAAGCAAGAACGAATATGAGGTGAGTGGTGATGCTGAAATAGTGATAGTAGAGGCAGACGAAGAAGTGGAGCCCACAGCAACAAGAACACTACCTGAAGAACTAGTATTGGCTGGTGAAATTTTCACCGTAAGAATTAAAGCATCGCATTACGGTTACTTTGGCAACATAATGGAATCACTTCCAGAGGGGTTTGTGTACGAAGATTCCACGTTCAATCCCAAATCAGTAGAAGTCGAAGATAACACGGTTATGTACTCATTGTGGGGCGAACCTTCTTTCACTTACACGGTGACCGCACCTGATACCGAAGGGACTTACACGTTCAGTGGAAGACTCATAGATGAGGACAAGAATGAATATGTGATTAGTGGAGATGCGAAAATAGTGGTAAAACCGGCAGCAGGACAATTTGACACGGGTTCGCCACTAAATCCATATCCTAGCATCTTCGGCACGCATACTGGGACAGTCACTCCTTCACAGACAATCACCGTGCAAAAGCTTTATACATATCCCTGCCCCGGAACCGGCGGCCACAGTGAATCTATCGAGTTATATGAAAACGGCACTTTGATTGCAAATGGCACTTGGAATGGCTACAAAGGTGACTGGCATAAAATATGGCTGAATAGTGTGGCTGGTACTCCTTACATCACACTATTGAAAGACCATGTTTACAGCTACACTATACGTACCGGCTCTTATCCGGGTATCATCCATAAAAGATCATTCAATGCAACAGGAGGAACAATAACCTGCACTGATTTCACAGATGCAAATGGGGAAAGCTATTTTATGGGTTGGATTCCCGCAATAAGATTTGAGTAAAATGAACAAATACGATTATTTTATGAAATAAAACAACAAATATTACATAAATGAAAACCGAAAGTCATAACATAATGTAAAATAAACAAAAGAAGATAGATAGTAAGAAGATATTTGTCTTACGTATTGTGAAATAAAGGAAGAAGGTATGAGAAAGGAAAAAAGAGAAGGAGGGAGTGAAAAGAGAAAATGAATAAAAATATGGCATTGCTGATTATGGCGCTACTTTTGTGCTGCGCTTTCAGCGGTATGGTAGTTGCAACTGAGGATAGTAGAATGGTAGCTGCGGCGGCGGAAGAAGAAGAAAAAGTAGTCAAAATCTCAGGGGATGACTGGCTATATCCTACACCTTTTGCACGCTATGCACGAGGACCGGGTTATATCAGAACGAGCTTTATCTTCGATACCTTGACCTGGAAGGATGAAGACGGAGTGATACCCTGGCTTGCAGACAGTTGGAGTAAGTCTTACGATGCCAAGATATGGACTTTTTATCTGCATAGAGGTGTGAAATGGAGTGATGGAGAGCCCTTTACGGCCGATGATGTTAAGTTCACATTTGACTATGTAAAGGAGCATCCGACACCGTGGTACGATGCAGAGGAAGTGGATCATGTGGAAGTACTTGATCCCTATACGGTTAGTATACACCTAAAAGAGCCAAGACCGGCATTTATAGAGGACGTTGCAGGAAGCGTAATGATAATTCCGGAGCATGTCTGGAATGATGTTACGGATCCAAAGGAATTTAGAGGTGATGAAGCACTTACAGGAACAGGTCCACTAAAGCTTCTGAAATACGTTCCGGAACAGGGATATTACGAGTATGAAGCGAATCCCGAGTGTTTCAAGGGGGAGCCACTCATTGACAAGCTCATCTCGATGGAAGTCAATGACGATACACTTGCGTTGAAAGCAGGCGATATAGATGCTGCGTCTTTCTGGGGTGAAGAGATAGTTGCGAAGGATGAATTCGAGAACGATCCGAAATTTGAGATAATAACAGGTCCGAGCTGGTGGGTGCGTAAGTTTTACTTCCACTGTGACGAGTACCCGACAAATATAAATGAGTTCAGACAGGCACTTGCTTATGGCATAGATCGGGAAGGGCTCGTAAAAAATGTCATGCATGATGGTGCGATCGTTGCAAATACGGGCATAATTCATCCTGATTCAAAATGGTATAAGCATGGTCTGCCGGGTTATGAGTACAATAATGTAACAGCAAATGAAATGCTCGACGAGTTGAACTTCACGGACACTGACGGCAATGGAGTAAGGAATTATCCGGGAGGCGAAGATATAGAATTCGTGCTGCTTACTAACGCCAAAGAGGTAGCAGACTACATACAAGATAATTTGGAAGATATTGGTATAAAGACAGAAGTAAAAGCGATGAGCAGTAAAGAACTGGACCCTATTTTAAAGAGCGGTGACTTCCATATTGCAATAAGCGGTCATGGCGGAATAGTAAAGCCAACAACATTTAAAGGTCCATTTTTTAGTTATGGCACATACCAAAATGACGAGTATGACGAGTTATACCAAAAACAATTAAAGACAATGGATGAAGATGCGCGAATGGAATATGTTGGCGACCTGCAAACGATTATTGCGGAGGACCTGCCTGTGTATACGCTCTATCATCCAAAGATGTGGCAGGTTTATAATCCGGACACACTTGATACCTGGTTCTATACGCAAAACGGCGTAGCTATTGGCATACCAATCGCAGAAAACAAGCTCATATTCCTCTTCGATTCATGGCGATATGACGCTAACGAAGATGGCATAATAGACGAAAGCGAAGTAGATGACGCAACGCAAGACTATGAGGACGGTAAGATAACTTCGGAGCAACTGGATATGGTGTCTAATTTATATTACCCATAAAAAATCTTTCTTTCTTTTTCTTTTTTTTTTCAAGAAAATAAATTATTGACACAGATTAACGCAGAAGAAATCAAATCCGTATAAATCAATCCGTGTAAATCTGCGGCATAAATTAAATAGGTAAACGTTATACTTTATATAAACTGAACAAATGCGCTTATTTTATGAAATAAAACAACAATTATTATACAAATAAAAACCGAAAGTCTTAACTTAATGTAGGATAACCAAAGAAGATATATACTAAAAAGATATTTGTCTTACATATTGTGAAATAAAAGAAGAAGGTATGATAAGAAAAAAGAGAATGGGGGTATGAAAAGAGAAAATGAAGAAAATTATGGCCTTGCTGATGATGGCGCTACTTTTGTGCTGCGCTTTTAGCGGTATGGTAGTTGCAAATGAGGAAGGTGAAATGGTAGCGGTGGCGGAAGAGGGAGAAAAAGTGGTCAAAATCTCAGGGGATGACTGGGGCTATCCAACGCCTTTTGCACATTATCCTCGAGGACCGGGTTATATCCGAATGAGCTTTATGTTCGATACCTTGACCTGGAAGGACGAAGACAGAGTGATACCCTGGCTTGCAGACAGTTGGAGTGCATCCTATGATGCCAAGATATGGACTTTTTACCTGCACAGGGGCGTGAAATGGAGCGATGGAGAGCCTTTTACGGCTGATGACGTTAAGTTCACTTTCGATTACGTGAAGGAGCATCCGCAACAGTTGAATTACGATGAGCAGAACGTTGACCATGTTGAGATCATGGATCCTTATACGGTTAGTATACACCTGAAAGAGTCGCGACCTGCATTTATAGAAGATGTCACAGGAAGCATACCGATAATACCAGAGCATATATGGAAGGACGTTGACGAGCCGGGTAAATACAGAGACGATGATGCTGTTATAGGCACGGGACCGTTGAAACTTGTGGAATACGTTCCGGAGCAGGGATATTACGAGTATGAAGCGAACACGGAGTGCTTCAAAGGGCATCCCATCATTGACCTGTTCATCTCGAGGGAGGTCAGTAATGATGCTATCGCATTGAAGGCAGGTGATATAGATGTCGCATCCTTCTGGGGTAAAGAGATAGTGGCGAAGGAAGAATTCGAGA
Organism: Candidatus Methanophagales archaeon; assembly: GCA_003336485.1. Classification (GTDB taxonomy): domain Archaea; phylum Halobacteriota; class Syntropharchaeia; order Alkanophagales; family Methanospirareceae; genus Methanophaga. Next base: position 9,043 of record QENH01000176.1, on the reverse strand, counting down.
ACGATCCTGATTTTGAGATAATCACCGGTCCGAGCTGGTGGGTACGCAAGCTATACTTCAATTGTGAGAAGTATCCGACGAATATTAAGGAGTTCAGACACGCACTTGCTTATGGCATAGACAGAGAAGGATTCGTTAAAAACGTCATGCACGATGGTGCAATAGTCGCAAATACGGGTATAATCCACCCTGATTCAAAATGGTATAAGGATGATCTGCCAGGTTATGAGTACAATAATGTAACAGCTAATAAAATGCTCGACGAGTTGAACTTCACGGACACCGACGGCAATGGAGTAAGGAATTATCCGGGCGGCGAAGATATAGAATTCGTGCTGTTTGCGAACACGATTATGAACGCTAAAGACGAAGCGGAGTACATACACGAGAACTTAGAGAAAATCGGAATAAAGACAGAAGTAAGAATGATGAGCAGTAAAGAGATAGACCCCATCTTAAATACGGGTGAATTCAATATCGCAATAAGCGGTCATGGGGCTATAGTACAGCCAAGGAAATTATATACTTTTTATTCGTACAAAAATGACGAGTATAACGAGCTATACGAGAAACAATTAAAGACAACGAAAGAGGATGTGCGAAAGGAATGTGTTGGAGATATGCAAACGATTATTGCAGATGACCTTCCTGTGTATGCGCTCTATCATCCACTGATGTGGGAGGTCTACAATCCGGACAAGCTTGATACGTGGTTCTATACAAAAGACGGCATAGCTGTGGGCATACCAATCGCGCAGAACAAACTTATATTCCTATTCGACCCATGGCGATATGACGCTAACGAAGATGGCATAATAGACGAAAGCGAAGTAGATGACGCAACGCAAGACTATGATGACGGTAAGATAACTTCGGAGCAACTAGATATGGTGTCTAATCTATATTACCCATAAAAAAATCTTTCTTTCTTTTTTCTTTTTTTTAAAAAAGGAAGCATTATCAAGGAAATAGAGGTACTATGAGAAAGAGAAAAATCGTATTGGCGATAGGACTGCTGCTATTAGTTACTGCAGTAGTGATAATGACGTCAGGAATGGCAAATGCAACGCCCACTGCGACGAGGACGCTACCTGCGGAAGTACCTGCTGATGGAAAATTCCAAGTTGAAATAGAAGTATCTGATTACGGTACTGTAGTTGAAACTCTTCCTGAGGGGTTTACTTATTTGCAGTCCCCACTAGATACCATACCAGATGCAGTAAGGGTTTATGGACTAACAAACACAATTGAGTTCAAACTAACAAAAGATAAATATTTCACTTATACCGTGGGACTGCGATATTATGACCTCAAAGAGGGTACTTACACTTTCAACGGGGTACTAAGGGACAGAAATGAAGAAGAATATGAGATCAGTGGGGATACAGAGATAGTGCTGGGAGAACCGGAAGGAGATGATGACGCAGAGCCAACAGCAACGAGGACACTACCTGAAGAACCGGTAGCGGCAGGTGAAAGTTTCAACATAGAAATAGAAGCATCGCATTACGGTATTTATGGTTACGTAGTTGAAACACTTCCTGATGGGTTTGAGTTTGAGGATTATTCCGGACTCGTAGATGTAGATGGTGACACGGCCGAGTTCGAGTTGTGGGGAGAACCTTCTTTCACTTACACAGTGACCGCACCGGACGAAGATGGCAGTTACACATTCGAGGGCATACTCATAGATGAGGCGAAGGACGAATATGAGATTAGTGGAGATACCGAAATAGTAGTAGGAGAAGAAGCTGGCAAAGTTACACGATCTGTGAACATAACAACCAGGAAACCCATAGATGCTGTTGTGAACAGTGCAGTAGGAGAATTACGAACTTTCAACATCTCCATAAACCAACCAGCCGACATTAGCTGGCAAATAAATGGTACAGAAGTGCAAACAAATGAAAGCGTGACGGATGCTACCTATATGAACACAAGTGCCGTCATTGGAACCTGGAACGTATCTGCAATCGCAACGGACACAACAACTGGTTTATCGGATATCCACACCTGGATCTGGCACGTAACTTCCACACCTGCTGTGAATGTGACATCCGCGCCAACTCCCACATCTGCCGTAGCTCCAACACCTTTACTAACACCAACACCTAAATCTAAACAATCTCCACGCCCTACGTCTAGCGCCACATCTACGCCCGCGAAGTCAGCCAAACCAGCCGTGCCGGGATTCGAGCCAGTATTCGCTCTTGCTACCATCTTTGCCGTAGCATACCTACGGTTGTTCAGAAAGAAAGGAGATGAAGAAAGATGAGTGTGCATAGGTTTTAGGTTTTAGGTGTCTTGCTTAAGAGATACTCACAAACTCACAAACTCATAACTCCATCAGAGCTAAACAAATATTTATAAGGATGAAATGCAGACGAACGTAATAACAAAAATAGTTGGCTATATTATTATAATCTTCATAATTATCTCGCTCAACTTCTTTTTGCCACGAATGATGCCTGCGGGCCCCTTATCAGGCTTAACGAGCAGTACCCCGCCCGTTTTGGAGCAATACATCACGTATATGGTAGATCTTATGCACGGCGATCTTGGTTGGTCGAGTTCCAAAAACGCACCTGTATGGGACGTATTGATACGCAGCATGAAATGGACGCTCCTTCTTGTCGGCTCTTCAACTGCGATATACATATCATTAGGGATATTATTAGGTGCTGTATCGGCATGGAAGAAGGGCAAAAAGACGGATGTGGGGCTGCTCGTTTTGTTTATCGTTCTGGCTGCGTTCCCGCCGTTCTTCCTTGGCATGCTTTTCATCATCTATTTCGGGTGGCGGCTGGACCTATTCCCCCGATTCGGCGCACAAACTCTGTATATCGATTATTCAACCGCATTTGGTACAATATTGGACATATTGCATCACCTATTTCTACCGGCTTTAACGCTTACGCTCACCAGTATCGGCGTAATATATCTATTAACAAGGAATTCGATGCTTAGCGTATTGGACCAGGAGTATATACAGACAGCGAGGGCAAAGGGCCTGGGCGAGTGGTATATTATACGCAGACACGCATTGAAGAACGCAATGCTACCGATAATCACACTGGTAGCGCTGATAGCAGGACTCGCAATCACCGGCACGATCTTCGTAGAGACGGTATTTGCATATCCGGGCGTTGGTTTGCTGGTCTCAGATGCGATTGCAGCACATGATTATCCGCTATTGCAGGGAGCTTTTTTGTTTTTCGCGTTTGCAATCCTCGCGGTAAACTTCACTGCCGATAGGGTATACGAGCTTTTGGATCCAAGGGTGAAAGAAGATTGATAGAAGCTACAATCAGTTTCATGAAGCAGTATAAGAATAACAAGCTCGGATTGGTGGGATTAGGACTACTGATTTTCTTTCTGCTAATAGCGGTTTTTGCACCTTATATCGCACCTTATGATCCGCATCAAAGGTTTGATAGCACAGAACATCCCAATTCGGAGCATCTGCTCGGAACAAACCACGTGGGACAAGATATATTAAGTGAGTTGATCTATGGCACAAGGGTTTCTCTGTTCATCACGCTGTTTGCTTCTATAGCAGCCGTGGGTATCGGGATCTTTATCGGGCTTGTTGTAGGTTATTTCAAGCGATTCGACTTTTACCTTATGCGGCTTACGGACTTGTTCCTCACAATTCCAAAACTGCCAGTAATAATAATAATCGCAGCATTCATGCTCCCTAGCGTCTGGAATCTCGTATTTGTATTCGCTATATTTGAGTGGGCCATAACCGCCCGCATCATACGAGCGGAGGTATTAACGTTAAGGCACCGGAATTATGTGGAGGCTACAAGGCTGTTCGGTGCTAAAGATTCGCATATCCTGGCCTGGCACATCTTTCCTTACGTGGTCCCACTGGTGTTTGTACAGTTGGTCCTGGTCTCAAGATACATAATACTTGCAGAATCGGGATTGAGCTTCATTGGGCTTGGAGACCCAACAGCAAAGAGCTGGGGCATGATGCTGCATGATGCTTTTGCATATCCTACGATATTTATATCGGATCTGTGGATGTGGTGGATGCTGCCAGCCGGTTTATGTATTGTGCTAACGATACTCGCATTTACGTTCATCGGATATGCGCTGGAAGAGATAGTGAATCCGAGTTTGAAGAAGTCGCCGTGGATTTGAATTAAATCGGATAGAATACAATAAACCACGAGATTTTACAGATTGACACAAGAACATCCAAAAAGATTATAACATTTATGGCTAAAATTAGAAATGATGTATAAAAAGAAGGGTAGATGAGATATTAAAGAAGGAATTGGAGACAGATTCCAGCAAGAGACGAAGTATCAAAAAGGTTGAACTGAATCTCGACAGTTGCCAGGTTGGTGCGTTCTACGATGACGCGGTAAACGCTTTATTGGATGTCGATGGTACAGAGGAGAGTGTTATTTAGATGACGGTCGTCGGAAAGAGACAATAAGGGGCCGTTACAGAATAACTATAGTATCTATCCACCATCATGAACCTGATATGTTTACGAACAGGCAGAGAAAAACTTTTAATCCGACTAGAAATAAATGTTAGATATGGAATAGGCGGTCTCGCAATTGAAAATTTCAGTAAAAAGAAGAAAAAGATAGGTCGAAATGATCCATGCCCCTGCGGATCTGGGAAGAAATATAAGAAATGTTGTTTAAGAAAAGATATATTATAAGGGAACGTTCAATGTCCATCACAGTGATTTCGATTTCCGCAGCATTGAGCCTACTTGCATGCTTCGGTGCGTAGTGAACAAAACGGCAAAATCAAATAAGCAAAGAAAGGCGAGCCTAGTTCACGTTTTTAGAATTACAGAACATGCCGCTTTTTACCATGAAGATGATATTTGTAACATAAAAAGCAACGTATACATATAAAAAAAGCGAAAGCTTTAAATACCGTAACACAAAATGGTGCCTATAGAGAAAAGATCGATGGAGCGAAAAAAGGTGAAAGGTAAAAGGGATAAAGGCTGTATCCAGACACCGCAGCGCAAACGGAGGAGCGCAATGAACCAAAACCAAAATGAGCACGAGTAGCGAGACGGGGACAAAAGTAAGATTAGAAAGAAAGAAGGTAGAACAAAGTTATAACAAGTATATCAGAAAGAAGATATATTATATCATTCTCTTTTTCGTCATAGTTTTATTTATCGCAGGCATAGCGGTTGCGCTTGGCTGCTTCCCACTCAGCGTCTCAGAAGTCTATTCAATTATTTTCCAGGGTCCATCAACCGAAACGTTAGGGGAAGAGAGTGTTTGGCTCCTAAGGCTGCCACGTATACTTTTAGCCATCCTTGTCGGGTTTGGACTTGCTGCTGCCGGCACAATGATGCAAGGTACGTTAAAGAATCCGCTTGCTAGCCCTTTTACATTGGGTATCGCAGCAGGCGCGTCATTCGGCGCTTCTTTAGCGTTATATTTGGCTGAAGGGGAGGTTTACGGTCAGTATCTCTTAGTCGGATTTGCATTCCTCTTCGCGTTAGTTCCTACACTTATTATTATGTTATTGACAAGTTTCCGGCGTGCTACCCCGGAGACGATGGTTCTCGCCGGTATTGCAATGTTATATCTGTTTGGTGCGTTCCAGGGATTGGTACAATTCTTTTCTTCGCCCACAACAGTACAAGCGGCAGTGATATGGGGTGTTGGCACTCTTGCAAGAGCGTCCTGGTCGCATGTATCAGTAGCAGCAATCGTGCTTATATGCTTTATTCCCCTGCTTATGTGGAAAGCATGGGATGTTAATATACTGGATGCAGGAGACGAGGCTGCCGAAAGCATGGGTGTAAATGCCGCGCGTACGAGAGTTATTGTAATGGTGATTACTACATTACTAACTGCCGGGCTCGTTTGCTTTACAGGAACCATAGGATTCATAGGATTGATCACGCCACATATATGCAGAATGTTTATGGGAGGAGATAACAGGTTTTTAATTCTTGTTGCCGGCTTCTTCGGTGCTGCTCTTTTGCTCTCAGCAGATACCGTGGGAAGAATGGTCATTGCACCCGAGAGTCTTCCGGTAGGAATTTTAGTGAATTTGATAGCAGGACCAATGTTTCTGATCATGCTATTAAGAAAAAAGGAGGGATATTTGTAAGTAAGATGAGACTGAAAATAAAGGCTATGGAGTTTGGCTATGGCAGCGTGACCATACTCAAGGACGTATCAATGGAGCTTGCAGAATCGGAAGTGTTAGGCGTGGTGGGTCCAAATGGCGCGGGAAAATCTACGTTGATACGGTGCATAGATAGGATTATATCGCCACAAAAGGGTAGCATACTGGTAGATGGGGGAGAGATAAAAAAGATGAGCAGTACGGATCGTGCGAAAAAGATAGGCTATGTGCCACAAGGCGTAGCACAAGTCTTCCCTACCACGGTCTTTGACACGGTCCTCATGGGCAGACGCCCGCATTTTGGCTGGTGGAGTCGTAAAGAGGATAATGAGAAGGTATTAGATATGCTGGAACTGCTACATCTCGAACAGTTCGCCATGCGAGGCATTAACGAGCTCAGCGGTGGTCAGCAGCAGAAAGTATTTATAGCGCGGGCACTCACGCAAGAAGCGGATATACTCTTACTTGATGAACCTGTTTCTGCTCTTGACATAAGACACCAACTTGAAGTGCTGAATGTAGTAAGAAAGGTCGTGAAAGAAAGGGGGATCTCGGTAATGATCTCTATCCACGACCTCAATCTTGCTTCACGATTCTCAGACCGGCTATTAATGATGCACAACGGTACGATTTTTGCCACCGGTTCATCCTCTTCTGTCTTCACACCTGAAAATATAAAGCAGGTCTATGGCGTGGAAGCGAACGTGAGTAGGCATGGTGGAAGGAATTATATCGCACCTGATAAACCAGTGGAAGAATAATGACTGCAAGTAGTGAAACAATATCCAAACCGGAAATAGCAAAAACAGAAAGAGCGCAAATAAGTGCGCACTATACTAAGTCTAATAAACGGAAGATTTATTTTATCCTCTTTCTCGTTATTTTAATGTTTATTTTTGCCGGCGTAGCGGCAACGCTTGGCTCTTATCAAATCTCATTCACAGAGGTATATTCTATACTTTTTCACTGTCTATTCCATAGTGTAGAAACGTACGAGGAGTATGCCGTCTGGGAGCTGAGACTGCCACGAATTTTGTTGGCTATCCTCGCAGGAATGGGGCTTGGCGTTGCGGGTACGATGATGCAGGGCATTTTAAGGAATCCGCTGGCCGAGCCTTATACCATGGGCATCGCGTCAGGTGCGGGCTTTGGCGCTGCTCTCGTGATTATTTTAGGTATTGGTACTGATGTTATCGGTGGTTACAGTAGATATGCACTCATAGCGAGTTCATTCATCTTCGCCTTAGTTCCTGCATGTGTTGTTCTTGCAATGGTACTCTACCGAAAACCCACACCCGGGACATTGGTTCTCGCCGGCATCTCAATGCTTTATATCTTTAGTGCGTTGACGATGCTGATACAAGTCCCGGCAAACCCGGATGCGGTAAAAGTAGCGCAGTTCTGGGCAGTTGGCTCTCTTGAACGGGCTTCATGGCAGGATATATTCCCGATTTCTATCGTGCTTGCGTGCTGTCTTCCCCTGCTTATGTGGAAAACTTGGGACATCAATATACTGAACGCGGGAGATGAGATCGCAGAAAGCATCGGCATAAACGTCAAGCGAACAAGGATATTTGTAATGATGGTTTCTGCAGTTCTAACTGCCGGGGTCGTATGCTTCGTCGGGGCTATTTCATTTGTAGGGTTGGTATCACCGCATATATGCAGAATGGCCATTGGCGCAGATAACAGGTTTTTGCTGCCTGCTTCTGCTATCTTCGGTGCCGTCCTTTTGCTTCTTGCAGATACCATTGCAAGAACAGTCGCAGCTCCTTTAGTCATCCCGATAGGGATTGTGACTGCAATAATGGGCACTCCTTTGTTCCTTTACTTGATATTGAAAAAGAAGGGGGAGTACTGGTAAAATGAAAGCAACAGTGATACCTGCAGTGATTATTATCCTGATAGCAATTTTAATCGTGGGTCATTTTTGTGGTGTGGGCAGGCATTTGGGCCTGGCTGTGTCAGGTGCGGATGCCGATACATATCCCGGGTACCCAAGGAGTATTGTGGATTCAGCAGGGAAGAACATCACGATATATAAGCCCTTAGAACGGATAATCGTAACAAATTCCGATGCTGCAGAAGCGATTCGTGTTGTTGGTGCCAAGGGCAGAGTTGTTGGTGCTACGGATTCGTTAAAATGGTATCCTACTTTTTTCCCTGAAATGAGTAAGTTACCGGTGGTCGGCAAGTGGAGTGCGGTTGACCCGGAGTTAGTGATGCAATTAGATGCCGATTGTGTATTTGCATACACATCAGATCCGAGTCCCGAATATTTAGAGGACAAACTCCCGCCAACCATAAAAGTCATTCGATCTGATTTTTTCAAGCCGGAAACGCTAAGGGGGGAGATGCTGAAGCTGGGATATATACTTGATGCAGAAGAGAATACGTCAGAATATATGGAGTGGTATGATATGTACATTGACGAAATAAACGCGGGAATAGCGGCTATACCTGCTGCTGAGCGACAAATAGTATTCGTGAACAACGATTTTGATGATTCAAAGACGGAACGGAAGACATATGCAAGAAAATCAGGAGGAATAAGCATACTCTGTGAAGAGGCAGGCGGGATAAACATAGCAGCAGATTCTAGGGGTGCATATCCGATAGTAAGTATGGAGTATATTTACGAGGAGGATCCGGATGTTGTACTGGGACTTTCATACCGTGGCGGTTTTGAGAGAGATGACAATACACAGATTAAGAAGGAATACGAAGACATATTAGAACTACCCGGTTTTGATAAACTAAAAGCAGTAGAAGACAAATGCGTTTTTATAATAGATGGTACCGTAGCATACTCGCCTGCATATCCATGTGGTCTCACAAAGGTGGCAAAGTGGTTCTATCCCGATGATTTTAAGGATTTGAATCCGGAAGTAATGCTTCAGGAATACGTGGATAA
>QENH01000177.1 GCA_003336485.1 Candidatus Methanophagales archaeon | reverse complement strand
TATCCAACCAAGGCGCCCAAGCAAATATAAGAAGAATCAATAAAGCTACAATTATACCAATTTTGATGTTTCTTTTCATGGTTCAATGTTATGAATATATGTTTATTAAACTTTTTGAGGCAGCAGAATTTCTGCTAACTCGTTCATATGCGACATTGATGTCGTATATCCCACCAATTTGGAGTTATATACGAACTTTATGTCGTATATACTTCCCTTTAGCTGAAACTTCTCACTCATTTTTCGCCTCAAGAAAAAAGAGAAAAAGGGGGGAGTATTCACACCTCAACACCCGTGTTTGTTCCCATCCCCCCTTATTCTTGCCACCGCGGTAGTTTTGGCATCATTTCATCCACCATTTTTTCGGCTTCTTCTCGCGTTTTACCCAAAAACTGCATCGCTGCTTTTATACTGCCCTCACTCACCTGCTCTTTACTTCCCAACTCACCGCTTTGCTGGTCCTGGCAGTGGATGCAATATCGGTCGTCAAATTTAGATGTCGTCTTTTCATCAACCGGCATCCCGCAACTTTCGCATTGGTTCATTTTCGCGTCTTCATCGCATTCCCAGAGTCCAAAGGTATTATTCTCCGTGTCAATGCAAACAGCAGCATATCCTATACCGGGCACAGCCGTCTTGGGGACCACTACTTTACCTCCGAGTTTTTCAACTTTGGCGATATACTCATCCACTGACGGAACATCAACATAGTTGATAATTGCCTCTTGTGGTTCTTCTCTTTTTACCAGCCCGCCACCAAGACCTTCCTCCCCGTATTCATCGGTAGTGGTAATCGCATAGTAATCTATTGGTCCCGGGAATTTTTCGATTTTCCAATCAAACAATTCGGCGTAGAACTTTTTCGCTCGCTCCATGTCATCTGCCGGCACGATAAAATGAGTTATTGTTGACATTTTTATTATCTCCTCTCATGTTTTACTTTGTCATTGTATATAAAGTTTATTTTCTGCCACCGAGTACACCGAGAGCACTGAGTATTTTCCCTTTGCTCTGTGGTCTCGGTGGCTAACATTCCGATTTTTTCTTGATTTATATCGCGCCCCAACAAATTCTTACGGACTATCGCCTCACTCATCGCAAAGCCGATTGCGTTATCTTTGCCCTGCGCCTGCAACATCTCTGCATATCTTCCGATAAAGTAGGTATTTCCATCTTTTTTTCACCTTATTTCATATCCAGATCAATCAACCAATAAATAAATAAATAAATTTGCAAGGTATTTCTTATTTGATCCTGTTATACCAATACTTCTTCCCTTCAAGGAATTCACCAATCCCCTTTTTCTTGATCTTCCGGAGATTTTTCAGATGTGCATCTCCATGATTGGGCTTCAAGAAATCCAGTTTTTCGCATGTTTCAAACTCATCGCATTCCCAACAGCCTTCAATACCTTTCTTCTGGCAGCATTTTCGCATCTTACAGAACGGTGGACCGCCACCACCTCGTCATGCGTTCTTGCAGCGGAATCTTACTAGTGCGCCCAGTACCTCATAGCATTGCTCATAGTTTTCAAATACTTTGAAGAAAGATATGGTAGATAGAGAGGGATTCTGCGGTCTTATCGCATTTTGACTGCCTCAATTCTTTTCTGAGGTCCCTTGCTAAATCGGTGACCTTTTCCTTGTGAGAAAAGCAATCACCGCAGTAAAGACCACAGTATGCAACCAGGTTCCTATCCTCTTCAATATCGCTCATCACTTCACTAATTATTTTTGTAGATTAATATATTTTTGATTTTCCTTTTATACGCTGTTGTGCGAAAGTGCTTCAATCAAGCATCGTCTGTCTTGTGTGCCGGGTTATTGAAACTCATTGTTGTATCTTCTCAGATGAAAAAGATAGGTAAACACCTATACCTCCAGCTATTAGACATAGAATTCCAACTGCTATCCACAGGCTGCTATTTGTATCAAATCCAAACCAAGTTATTGCTCCACCTACGATAACCCAGATAACATTTGCGATTAGGGATAACATGAAATTCATTTTCACTTTATATGTACTCCATTTGTATATTCATCCATCCATCCTTTATGTTTTCAAATGATAAAGTTCACCTATTTTTAATGGCACAACCTTAATATCTGATCTTGCTTCCAGGTTATCCTTAAATTCTTCAGGATCTGCCTTCAAACGATGCATGGGAATAGCAATCCCGGGCTTAATTGCGATTGCAGCTTCAACAGCCTCCTGGATATTCGTTGTAAACGTTCCTCCAATTGGAAGTAAAGCTACATCTACCTTTCCCAATTCTCTCATCTCTGGTATATAATCGGTATCTCCAGCGTGATAAATCGTTTTGCCTTCCACAGTCATCAAGTAGCTGACACAATCGCCTTTATGATGCACCTTTCTGGTAGAACTTCCCTGTTCGGTATTGTAGGCATCTACCGCCTTTATTGTTATATCACAAAAAGATATTTCGTCACCTGGCGCAATAACTCTTATATCTTTGCCTAATTCTTTGATGCAGTGCTTAGGAGCTACTACTAAAGTATCTGCATCCTTGAGCCTATTTACTGTAACACTCTTACAATGGTCCTTATGGTGATGTGTTATTAGGATCACATCCGCTTTTTCTAGCTCTTCTGGCAAGCCATCAATCGGATCTGGCCACTTAGAAAACTCTATCTTTTTTGGGTATTTCGTAAAGTATGTTCTCATCCAAGCTGGATCAATGTATATGATTTTGTCTTTGATCTTGATTTGAAACCACGAGGGTGGGAACCATTTTTTTGATATATGCATTTTTTATTTTTATCTCCTTAGAGGCTGTCCCACAAACAAATTATAGGATTTTATTGTACATAAAGACAATGACCGTAAATCAACATAAATCGAAAAATCATGACACTCCACGAGTTAATACGAATAAAATCCTAAAGAATTGTTACCTTAGATGCAAGATTAGCTATGCCATAATAAAAATCTTTCGGTTTAATTTCGGTTGGAACTAAGATACACATTCTTCTAAGTGGTATTTTTGCAATTTGAGAAAAATCTGGCTATAAATGTGCATTGAGTTAGAAAGAAAGCGTTTTTTTAGATGTTTGTACTATTGTATAATTTCTATTGGTTGTTGGGTAATTGTGGGACAGCTTCAAAAGGTCATAAACAAGGGTAACTTTTTTTTAAAGCTATTCCTTGCCGCCTTTTCCTTTCATTAACCCTTTTCACCACGGTAAGGGACCCACATCCAGAAATAACCCGCCACAAGGCCAATTAACGACAATGTCCCTAAATAGCCTGCAACTGGCCATAATGTGTCCCTGACATAAAAGTTCATTGTTACAAATGAAGTGAGTGAGGCGGAACTAAATACTCTAACCGCTACCAGGGCTGCCGTAGGCGCAGCCACGTTCTTAAATTTTGCCAGAACGCCCGCATTTGCATTTGGGGAAACCACGCCAGCAGAAAACCCATAAAGACTCAGGACTCCAACAATGCTTGCCACCCCTGATACCTTCAGAATCGCCAAAATGGTAGTGACAACTGCAGTACAAAAAGCCAGTAGCATACCGAGGAAAAGGATTTCTTCAAGAGCTATCTTTTTAATGAGTAACCTGGCAACTATAAGACCGATTAGATACAGACCAACGGTAGGGATGGCAAAGTAGGCAAAGGTATCTTCAGCGATTCCCAGTTGTGAGTGGTACCAAAAAGGCATCGCGGAATAGTAGCCGAGCAGCCCACCCGTCAGGGTGGCGTACGGAAAGACATATCCCCAATATGAGTGTTCCTTAGAATAGAAATGTACGTTCCTATCACCTTGCGCGTGGTGACTACGCCTTCATCACCCGAATTAATGCGGGTTTCCGGAAGCCACCGAAAAGCGAAATAAAAATAGGCAGCACAAAGAAGCAAGAAGAAACCAAAAATTGCACGCCAGTCTATGTAGATCATCAAATAGCCACCTATGATAGGGGCGACAGCAGGCATTATCGCAGCACAGCCGCTGATTACGCCCATTCGACGTGCGAGCTCTTTCCGCCCAAAAACATCGGTAAATAAAGTCCGTCCTATTGGCGAAGCAGTACCCATACCTGCACCTTCCAATGTTCGACCTATGAGGTACAAAGGAAGATTAAAGGAAGACATTGCTATTAACGATCCGGTCATGGTGACAACGAGACTGTAAAATAAGGTTTGGCGGCAGCTTGTTTTCTGGACGATCCCTCCCCACACCGGTTGCGAGCAGGCAAAGAATATCAAGTAGAGAGAGACCGATAATTTCACGCCCGCCGTGCTATGAAACACGTTTCCCAACTCGGGTAACGCAGGTAGGACTATCTTTATTGATGCCCAACTAAGGGGTATAAGCACAAGGACCAGCCAAAAAACACGTCTACGCTCAGAAGCCGTAAAAGCCTCACCGGTAGATAGTTCCTCTCGAGTATTTGTTTCTTTGTTCGGGGTGGGTGTGGGACCGCTTTTAGGTGGTTTTCTCTGGCACTTATTTGGAATGACATCGGTATTTTATGCGATGTCTGGTATCAGCGTAATTGCATTTTTGCTTGTGTTACCTTTCTTGCCGGAAGTAAAGAACCCAAATGCAAGTAAAACAGAAGAACATGAGTCTTTTAAAAGCATCATCAAACACGATGCCGTGAAAATAATCCTTCTTATAGGTTTTATCTCTGCTTTTAGACAGATTGTACTTGTGTCATTTCTGCCTTCGCAAGCCACAAGTTTCGAAATCAATGCCACTCAAGTAGGGATTATCGCCGATTCCATCATCGTCTGCATCTGTTCCGGTATAGTCACTCCAGAAGTTGCCCAAGTAACTCTCGTGGGTAGTTCCGTTATAAAAGTAGGTTATTTCTTCTGTTGAGTTCCATAAGTTGGTTAATTCAGAAGAATAAACGTTGTCCGTGTTGTTTATGAAGTTGTTAAGATATACGAAGTTGTTGCTTGAATTCCAGATGAAGTGGATGCCGCACTTAGTGTTTGAAGAGCAAGTGTTGTTTTTTACCGTGATATTCGAGGATCGAGCGATTTGTATACCAATACATGCATTGTCCAAATACTGATTTTCAACGATGACATTACTGCAATTCACGATAATGACTTGCCCTGCTCCATTAGGGACCTTTCCACCGTTCACATTCGCCCAGTAGTAAACGGGTTTTCCATTTACCGTATTGCTTGTGTCTATCTCGTTACCAATACCCCAACATATTCCGTTATTGACCATGACATTGCCTTTCTATTTGTTGTTTGAACCAGCAAGAAAAATATTTGCAAGAACGTTGTTTGTGCATTTGTTGTTTGATATGCAGTTGTTGTCTGAGTCGCCGAAATGACTCCTGATAAAGATACCATTAGTGTTGTTTCTGCACTTGTTGTTAGATATGTTGCAGTACTCAGCATTAAGATATATTCCACCACTTAATATACTCGCTTCCCCTTCTACAGAGAACCCGCTTATGTTCACATAATCGGCATGCACGTAAAAGACAGAATATGGCTCTTCAGCCCGAACAATCGTTGCATCAGAACCATTCTCAGAACGAATCGTTAAGCATTTGTACACATCCACGTTTTCGATGTAAGTCCCGTCTCTTACGATTATCGTGTCATTGAGATAAGCGGCATCCACTGCATCCTGTATCGTTGCAAAGTCATCAGGCACATATATCGGTGACGCGGTGTGCGTAGAAAAGTAGACTTCAACATCACCAAAAGGTACGCGGTAATCACTATTATTTTCGTTCAAATGCAAGTAGGTTCCTGTGTCATTATAGGATAACTTTAACTGTTTCGGTTTGCATATGATTGTATCCGGGTTAATAGTAATTGGGAGCTTTATACTCACATTTATCGCTTTATAAGCGAGCGGAATCAGTGCGTACTTAAGTGTATATGTTCAACCCGGTAGGATTGATCCTACCAGTCTGTGCGAGTATGTAACACTGATATTAATGGGTATATAATCTTCATCCCGACTGGGTACAAAATCGTCCCCTACTGTCCATGCAATTACTGTGTAATCCGCTATATACTCCGATGGTACTTTGACATTGCTGTTCATATACTCAGACGCATTTAGAAGGTAATGGTATGTTTTGAGCTGATTGTTAGCTTTTACTGCAATACTTTCAGCGTTTTTCGGAACTAGAAAATATACGTCAAACGGACCATCCCCAAAATAACCGTCAAAATCTATTTGGCTCTCTACGTTTGAAATCAGGGTGCCGCCATGTTCCTCAACATTGATCTCTACGATATCTCTTGCGGGCTTTACCAAATCAGGTAACTGCAAGTCCGCAGAAGCAGTTCCTACACATAGTGCACCTATCAATAATATGCCTAATGTAAAGATCGCTTTTTCCATTTTTATCTCGACTTGTTCACAATTTATGTTTCTATCATATAGGTAACTACACAATAAAAAGTTTTCGATTTTCCGAATTTCTATTTTGCCTCTTTCAATTGGGGATATGCAAAGCCATTTATTCTTGTGAAATCTGTGTAAGGGAACCACCAGTAAATAGTTTACCCAAAAAGTTTTGATAATTAAAAAATCAATTATTACACTACTTTAAATCTGTGTTAATCTGTGTCTAAAAAAAAGTCATTGAAAAATGTTAGTTAGATACCGTTCGGGCAAAGTATTATTTGTGAGTTCCCTAACTTCTGGTCTTGCCATCGTTTCACATTTTGGCAACGGGTCTTATCGGCAGGACATACAGTTTTCCATTGTGATTGATCACATCCACCTCAACACCATAGGCATGATTTATGTTTTCGGGTGTGAGGACGGAAGAAGGCACACCAGCGGCATAAATATGGCCGCCATTCATCATTATTATCCTGTCCGTGTATCGTGCAGCAAGATTGAGGTCGTGTATAGCAATAATAGCCGAAATACCTTTTTCTACTACGCTATTTTTTATGATGTCCAGCACTTCTAGTTGATGCCTGATGTCGAGGCTAGAAGTAGGCTCATCGAGCAGAAGGATTTTTGGCTCTTGCGCGAGTGCACAAGCGATAAAAATTTTCTGCTGTTGACCGCCGCTAAGCGATTTAATGTCACTCATGGCGAGGTCTTCGAGGTTAAGCAGTTTCAGAGTTTCTAAAACCTTTTCTATGTCTTCTTCGCTACTTCGCCAGCCGATATGTGGTCGTCTGCCCATGAGAACCGTATCGAAGACAGAAGCAGGGAATACCTGCGTAGTACTCTGAGGGATATACGCCATTTTTTTGGCGAGATCCATCAGGTGCATCTCTTTTATGTCCTGTCCATCAAGTAATATACAGCCCTCTTGTGGGGTCAAGATTCTATCTATACATCGCAGTAGAGTGGATTTCCCTGAGCCATTTGGGCCCACCACACCTAACATCTCCGATTCGGCAAGCTCTATACAGACATCTCTGAGTATCGGCACACTTGTGTAGCGGAACTTCACATTTTTTACTTCTAGTTTCACCATTTTTATCACCAAAACTCCTTCCTTCTTCTCAGTATCAAATAAAGGAACATGGGAACACCTAAGAATGCGGTGACTAATCCCACCGGTATGAATGAGGGTGCGATAGGCGGTCTTGCAAGGATACTGGCGCTAAGCAAAACAATAGCGCCGAAAAGCCCGGAAGCGGGAATTAAATACCTGTTATCGCCTCCGATAATCATGCGACACATGTGCGGGGCAACCAATCCTATGAATCCTATGGTGCCGGTGAAGCAAATAACGCCTGCTGTTACTAAAGATGCAAGCATGAAACAGACAACCCTTGTCCTATCAACGTTAACACCGAGGCTTTTTGCACGCTCATCTCCTGCACTCAGTGCGTTTAGATCCCATGATTTTAGCATGATTAGCGGAATACAGATGATAAGGACAATAAACATAACGAACAGCTTATCCCATGATGCTCTTGCAAGGCTTCCAAACATCCAGTATACAACCTCCGCCACTGCTTTTTCCTCTCCAAAATATTGTAAAACCCCTGTCATTGCAGAGAATAAATACATCAATGCGATACCTGCTAGAATCATCGTCTCCGGAGACACGCCTTTGTACCGCGATATGCCATAGATGATAAATGAAGAGCACAAAGCGAAAAAAAATGCGTTTACTGCTATTATTATATTCTGTCCTGTGGCAAGGCCTGCACCTAAAATGATGGCAAGGGCAGCACCAAATCCCGCCGCAGAAGAAATCCCTAAAGTGTAAGGACTAGCTAATGGATTTCTTACCACCCCCTGCATTGTTGTACCTGCAATTCCAAGTCCTATACCTGCTAAAATCGCCATTACAATTGGTGGCAATCGTAAGAACCAAATAATACTCTCCTCTTTTGTAAAATAAGTAAGTGAAAAATCCTTAAAACTGTGAGTGAGGATAAAATCGAGATTTTGTAGAATCTTTGGTATGCCATACCAGACTATTGAATACACCTCTGTGATCGAGATCTGATGAGGGCCAAGCGTTGCTGCTATCCCGGCAATAATAATAACCAGTATCGTAGTAGCAAAAATAAACATGATCTTCCTACCGATAAATTTTTTGTATTCTGCTTTTATTTCCGCGCTCTTTTCTGTCCCATTTATTTTTAGTTCGGGCATATATTATTTTTCCGCTCTCTTTCTTTCTTTCTTTCTTTGTTTGTATCTGGTATTGTCTTGATGTTATGTTTGGTGTATTTAACTTGCCAGAGACGGGTACACAAGTACCTTCCCTTCGGGATACTCAACTCTCAGGAAGTCTTCAAGGAACTCCTTATAGACCTCTGTCGGATCTATATCGAGTTCCGGATGGCAAATCTTCGCTAAGAGAACCTCACCATAGATGTGCTCCAATCCGTTTGTAATAGACCAAGGCACAGCATATATTTTGTTATTCTCGATTGCATTTATATCACCCCAATTTTTACCGACCAACGTTTGGGCTATGAGGTTTGCGGGTTCGGTTTCGTTATCCCAGCCGCCAAAAACACCTCCGCCCTTCAATATGATTATATCAGGATTCTCTCTCAAAACCCATTCAGCACTTACTTTAGGATATTTAGTGCTAAAGACCTCTGTAATGGGGCTACCTCCCGCCTTGTCACATAACGTGTAGTCGATTGCATCGGGACCATAGCTTGCAATCTCCATAATCTTCCCTATTGAACCGCCGGTATAGGTCATAAAGACTTTAGGCTTTTCTTTGCCCGCAATAAAGTCGTGAACTCGTGTTTCATACCCGTCATGCCACTTGAGATACTTATCTGCCGCCTCTTCTTTCTCCAGTAGTATTGCAAGCTTCTCATGTTCGTCGAATATCTGTTCATATTCGTCTGTTACATAAAGATACAAGCCCACAACAGTTATGCCAAACGGATCAAGCTTATCTGCCGCTAAGTCCGCATTAATTGAACCTGTTGCGTAGGTTATTAGTAAGTCCGGCTCCAAGGCCACAATTTCTTCCCAATCTACTTCTTTCCACGTTCCAACGCTTTTTCTATGCGACATCTCGGGGAAGTAATAAGGATGCTTTTTGATAGTTTCGCTAATTCCTACTACTTTATCTTCATCGCCCAAAATCCGTAACGCTCGAGCACTATCAGAACTAAGGGCGACAATCGTCTTTACCGGCTTGTATATCGTCACCGTTCTCTCTGCAGTATCAACTATCGTCCTCGGCATACCATTCCAATGTGCATAGACGTGCGCGGCATCCCGTAACTCGTACAGGCTGAGATCGCCCTCTCCCAGCATATAATTAAGAATGTTACTTGCAAGTTCTTTCTCTGTTAAATTATCATTCCCATCATCATCTCCGGGTATCCCTATTGCAATTGCGGGCATAACCGTCAGCAGCATCGTGGATCCTATAAGCCCCATTACCAATATATAAGATAATACGTTCCTCATCCTACACGACCTCCCTCTTCATTATTCCTCAACAGAACTACAAAGCGACCCGCAATTACTAGCGTTAGCGTGGTGAAAAAAGCCTCGAAGCACGGCACCTCCGGTGTTGGCGTTGTTGCTGGCGTAGGTGTTGGCGTAGAGCCTTCTTCTAGCCCGCCTGTACCTGCGATGCTTCCCTCTTTCTGGCTTAGCATATCTATCCAAGTCCCGGTAAATGAGTCCACACCCGAAGAAGACGCTTTGACCCTGTATAGTATCTCCGTCTCGTTTATCACAGCAAAAATAATTTTTTGGCCGGAAACATCGTACTGGTCCGGGTGATGTGATGTACTTACAAATTCGAAGCCTTCCGGAATCGTCTCAACAATACCAACCACCAGAGGACGTTCACCGTTAATCGTTAGCTTCACCTCGAATTCGGCTCCCGGAATGGGATCCGCGGGTGCAGACCTTGTCACTCCATCTGTGCCCGGAATCGCCGTAACCGTGCCCGCAAGAAAAGCAGCAGTTGCTAAGAACAGCAATAACGTCACGATCTTCCAGCTCATCTTTCCTCTTTTTTCCATTGTATATGACGTATGACTTCCACCTATAAATTTAATTTAGGACGCAGATTTACATGGATTTACACAGATTTAACATGTTTCGCTCACTGATAACAATATCCCGCACTGCGCCCGAAGTCAAATCAGCAATCGGGTAATATTTACCGCCGGAATAGCTTGCTATCGCTCTGCAATATCCAAGCTGCATCTGAATAAACGAGTCGCTGACTATTTCTGTATCAATGACAATCACATATATACCTTTAGCTCGTGCTTGTTCTGCGAGCGCGAACAGTTCCTGCTCTAGCTCTTTGCTCCCTCCTGCGGACACATTTGCACGCCCATCGGAAATTAAGAGCAGAATTGGTATTGCTTCTTCATCACGATGCTTTTCCGCCATCAGGAGATTTAAGCCCTGTTCCAAACCGGCAGCTAAGGGTGTTCGCCCTCCTGTCGGGAGTTCCTTTAACATCTCAACTGCCAAATCACTGCTTGAACATAGCGGCAGCAAAACATCTGCCTGGTCTCCTTTAAATGCGACCATACCGACCTTATCTCTTTGTTGATACGAATCCAGCAATAATGAAAGGACAGCACCTTTTGCGATTTCCATTCTTCTGTTCGCACCCATTGAACCGGATGCGTCCACAACAAACATCGTTGCTGTTGATAATTTACCTACCCGAATCTTCTCACGAATATCCTGGCTTTTTATTACTACTGCTAAATCGGAATCAACCACTCTCTCTTTCTGATATACCGCCGCAGCTCGTATCGTCGCATCGAGCGCGACATCCGTTATTTTTCCCTTTGGGATACCGTGCCGTATGTACTTACCGTTATTGCGAAGCGAGAGCGTGGGGATCCTTCGCCCTGAAGTCTTCCTGCGATATGTCTTGTCTTTCTTCTGCTTTTGCCTCACTGTCCTTGTATCAATCGGATCACCAATATTGAAAACCGATTCGTTTTGGGATTCGTTTACATCGTCCTTGTCATCTTGACCTTCCGGGTTCTTATCGGGTTGCTCATGTTCATGCTGCTGTTTTTGCTCTTCTTTCTCTTTCTTTTGCTGTTGTTGCTGTTGCTGTTTCTGTTGCCTATCCTCTTTCTTCTCCTCTTCATGCTCTTTCTTTGTGTCCTGCATCAGCTCATCAAGTTTCTTGTTATCCAAACTAGGCGATTCAAAGGGTTTTCTACGCATTCTATGCGGAAGAGCTAATTCCATTGCCTCTTTTATATCCTCGAAGGTAACGTTTTTCCTGCTGTCGAAAGCGGCAATAGTTTTTGCCGCTCTCGTTATGACGATCTCAGCTCTATGAGTTCTTACACCGAGTTTAATGCATGTTTCTGCGGTTAATTTCAGTAAATCATCGCTAATTGTAACCTCATTAACTATCTGTTTCGCATGCGCTATCTTATCACGTAACTCTTTTTGGGTTACCTCGAATTGCTCCTTGAACTCTTCCGGGCCGCATTCAAAACTTTCCACCTGTTTCACTATTTCTACCCGCATAGCGGCATCATCTATACTCTCTACACTTGCTTGCAGCCCAAAACGATCTAATAATTGTGGTCTGAGCTCGCCTTCCTCCGGGTTCATTGTACCTACCAGAATGAACTTAGAGGGGTGAGAGATAGAGACACCCTCTCGCTCAACCACGTTTATTGACATCGCAGCCGAATCCAGAATGACATCGGCAACGTGATCATCTAAAAGATTTACCTCGTCAATATAAAGAATACCCCTATTGGCAGCAGCCAATATACCGGGCTCTAGCGCCTTTATCCCGCCTTTTATCGCCTTTTCCATATCTATTGAGCCAACGACCCGGTCTTCTGTAGCTCCGAGAGGAAGGTCTACGACCCACATCCTTCGCATTGCTACTTTTAGATCTTCTCCGTTCGTACTTTTGGCATAGCAGAGGTCGCACATCTCTCGTGTATCATAAGGATTGCAATTGAACGTACAGCCATTAACCACTTCGATTTCGGGTAACAGTTCTGCGAGAGCACGAACAGCGGTGGATTTCGCAGTCCCTTTCTCGCCTCTGATAAGTACCCCGCCTATACGGGGGTTAATAGCATTCAAAATAAGCGCTTTCTTCATCGTATCTTGCCCTACAATCGCAGTAAAAGGCAGTATCGCCCTTCTAACATGGTGTGTCATTTTTTTATCCCATTATATTATTTGTGACTATTTAAGATAAGATATACATAACATATTAACATTGATGCCATATAAGCTTTTCGATATTCATTTAATAAAACTTTATTCTGTATTGTCTGATTTTTGTTATTACGCACTAAGGAGTTATCCTTGTGCATCGGGGATATAATTCAAATCTCCGCATTAGCCCTATGTCAACCGCGAAATTCGTTGCAAATCTGCCTAGGGAACTCACGAATATTAATTTACCAGAAATGTAGTAAAATTTTCCAATGATTTTTAAGACACAGATTAACGCAGATTAACACGGATTTAAAGAATTAAAGTAGCGCAATAATTACTTTTTTGATTTTTATTCTATCAACCCGTAAAAACATAATAATCTTTTCGGGACTTTCGAGTAGCATCTGAGTAAATCTGTGAAATCTGTGTCTATGATAAATATCAAAATTGGCAAATAGGATCTCCATCATTTATTTTTTGGCTATAAAAGTTCACAGTTATTTCATGCGGCCATGTAAATACGCCATACTTTATGTATAGATATAATAAAAATAGTGTACTAAATAGATAATAGACTATACTTTATATACTCTGAGGAACAAAACGTAATAAATGGAAATGATGCAAGAAAGGGAAGAAACGCCCGAAGAGCGAAGGGCAAGGTGGATGGAAAGGGAAGCAGAAAAGGCTGAAGAAGGCGGTAGAAAAGTAAAGAAAGTACGGTGTTCCAGATGTGGTAAAGAACTTGAAGAATTTATGGATATTCGAGGACGAGCACTTTGCATAGACTGCTATGCTGATGAGGATGTAAAAGGTGCATTACCGTAAGTAACTCGTTCTTATGCACCTCAAGAAGCTCGTCTTGTATTACCGCCACAAATACATATGAAAACCGCTCAGCCTTTCATTTTTTATGGCTATCTCCGGCACTTAAAGCTATTTCGATAGCCCCAACTACGCATAGTAGGATGCGGCCTTACGACCTCCGTCACCTCATCGAACTGTACGTACGGATACACAAACCTTCTCGGCTATCTGCGTGGCGTATTTCTCACGAAATACCTTCGCCGATAAAGCCAATTACGAATTATTTAGGCGATTAATTCATAATTCTATAAATCGGTATTCACACCCCAATCGCACCACCCTGGAACTCACCCTTCACATCGCCCATCTTCTCTTCTATCCACCCCTCCATCTCGAGATATGCACTCTTCAATCCTTTTATCACCTCTTTGTCTGCGATCCACAGCCCTCTTTCGTAGGCTTCTAACAACCGCCTACCCACCTCTTCCAATGCCCATGGATTGTTCTCCTCATAGAACTTCCGCATCTCTTTATCCAACACGAACGTCCTCGCAATATCATTGAATATCCAATCGTCCACCTCCTGCGTGGTCGCTTCCCAGCCGTAAACTCGCCCTATTCGCTTTGATATGTCGCCAGCACCCTTATATCCATGACGCTTCATCCCCTCTATCCACTTTGGATTCAGCAACTTCGAGCGAACGATCCTTCGCATCTCGTCTGCAAGGCTTCTCACCTCTATCTTATCCATGTCTCGCGTATCGCCGTAATATGCAGAGACATCCTTCCCGGAAATCTCTCTCGCCGCAGTTGTGAGTCCTCCGTGGGTTCCAAAGTAATAACAGCAGCCGAATAGATCGTATTCGTCTGTAACCGTCTTATTGAAAGTCAAATCAACTGTTTTAAGCTGTGATACAAAACTATCATGCGCTTCTGCACCAAAATTGTTCTTCCCGTATGCATATCCGTTCCAATGCACGAATATGTCCGACAAATCCTTCTCCTCTTGCCATGCCGATGCGTAGACCGCTAAATTCACGCCATTGCCATATGTGCCCGGCTTACTTGCGAATATACGCGCATGTTCATTCCCACTTGTATTTTCATCGTGCGTCTTCTCCCATGCCAATACATGCTTTCTCAAATAGTTCTTTTCTATGGGCTCATCAAGCATTGCAACCTCACGTATTGCTTCGTCTAAGAGCTCGATACAGTTATAAAAACAGTCCCTTGTAATCCCACTCACTCTAATCGTAACATCTATTCGCGGGCGATCAAGCAGATCAAGAGGAATAATCCGGTACTTTTTTACCTGCCCGTCTTTCCAGATCGGCTCTACACCAATTAGGTGCATTATCTGTGCAAGCTGCTCGCCATCAGCCCACATGATGTCCGATGCCATCCAGTACATAGCAATGTTTTCCGGAAGCTTTCCGTTCTCCGCCTCATATTTGCTTAGCACACCTTCTGCAAGTCGCTTACCTATCGCCCACGCAGCCTTTGTGGGTATCTTGAACGGGTCAAGCGAATAAAAGTTCCTGCCGGTTGGCAGTATCTCCGGCTTACCCCTTGTTATCAGCCCGGAGGGTCCTGGCTCGATATAGCCGGAATCAAAGCCGTGGAACAAACTCCCTATCTCATCCGATGCTTCTATCCTTGCTGATATATCCTGTACCCGATCCCTCATCGTAGAAAGTGTATGCTCATCATTTAGCTTCAATCTATCACCCAATATCCTTGCCGCTACTTCTACAGGCTCTTCTGCAGTCAAGAACGCGTAAATAAACGCCTTTGCTATATTGTCCACCTCGGCTAAAAACTCGCTTCCCGCATCTGAAGGCTGGATGTCCTCTCCCATGAGCACAAATACTAATTTCCTTAGCTCTGAATCGTGTTTCAGTATCGAATTGATTAGCTCAACCTTCTTTTCGGCTTTTGGAACTTCACCGAAGATGTGCATGCCATCAGGTATCTGGGTGTTGTATATGCAGGTAATGACCTCATGTGCAAGTTCTATTATAGTATCACAGGAATATCCTTCCTCTAACCTTTTGTCAAGTCT
Organism: Candidatus Methanophagales archaeon; assembly: GCA_003336485.1. Classification (GTDB taxonomy): domain Archaea; phylum Halobacteriota; class Syntropharchaeia; order Alkanophagales; family Methanospirareceae; genus Methanophaga. The sequence goes on along the minus strand of QENH01000177.1, from coordinate 16,961 downwards.
TATCTCCTCGGCTAGTTTCGTTTTTCGTAACAGATCAATAATTATGTGCTCTAAAGCATGAGTCCTTGCCTTATCTGACGATTTTACCTTGTTATATTCTGCGATATGATCTTCGAGTTCCTTTAACTCGCCATACAAGCCACTTTCGGTCATCACTGTTTGCATGTGGTCTATAAGCGTTGCATAACTCCTTCTCTTTGCGATTGTTCCTTCTGACGGGTTATCGGAGTTATAGATATATATATGCGGCAAATTCCCTATTGCTATGTCCGGGTAACAGCTTTCTGACAGTGCGAGCGATTTGCCAGGTAGAAATTCCAGATTGCCATGTGTGCCTACATGAACGATCACATCAGCGCCGAAAGTGTTCTCCAGATACCGATAGGCTGCTAAATATTGATGCGGCGGGGGAACTTCCGGGTCATGGAGTATCTTGCAGACTTGACCATCGCATCTTGAACCCGCACAACCTCGCTTCGGCTGCACGCATACCACTGCGTTTTTGTATTCTATACCTGTAACTACGATTTTACCATCGTATACCATTGCCGCACCAGGTGGATTTCCCCAGACTTCACACATCTTGCCCTTCACTTTTGGACTAAGTGTAGCAAACCAAGCCTCATAATCCGCCTTGGTTATCATCGCAAGTGCACCACCTTTACTTACGATTTCATCCACAGTTGTCCATCGGAACTCAGAAATCGCCTTCCGTGTCATGATAGTCTCGCTAAGCGCTTTGCCATCTTCCGGTGGCACGATGGAATAGCCTTCCGCCTTCATACAATTCAATATCCTCGCAACACTCTCTAAGGCATCAAGATGTGCTGCACTCCCTACTGTCGCTTCAACAGAAGCGCAAGGATTATTATGGAGTATAAAAGCAACTTTTCGCTCGGATTTTGGCTTATCTTTTAATGCTAGCCAGCTCTTCACCCGGTTCACGATTTTCGCTACCCGCTCATTGATTGGTACATGCCGCTCAAACTCTGCTCCGTATTCCTCTTCTGCTCTCGGCACTCCCATGATTATCGGCTCGATCACACCTTCGAATTCGGGCATCGCGACACTCCAGCCAACTTCCAGATTGGATAGCCCTTGACTATCCCTTCTCCACTCTTCCTCTGTCTTGTAGTATGCCAGCAGAGGATGGAATACTAGAACGTCGAGTTCTTTCAGGGAATTGGTCGATCCTTCTTCAGTTCCAGCATTAAATACCGATTGTAGGTTTATTAGTGCATCGAGCTTGAGAGGACCCAAGAAGAATTCTTCAATGACTTCGCCGCTTGGCTTAGCACCGAGTTCTGCGTCGCCCATGCCATAGCAGAACGCGGGAAACACATCGAATTCCTTTTCCAGTTCACGGACCAATGTATTGATGATTTCCAGGTCGCCATTTGCCCATAAGGTGCGGGGGAATAATATGCCGACTTTGTGCTTGGATTTCTGGTTATACCAGTGCAAATACGCATCTATGCACGCAAAGGCTGTTTTTGCATCCGGATGGTATATGCCTTGCCACATCGTCTCCTTGGGATCATCATACGTGTAATCCAGGCCTAAAACTTCTTTTCCAATATAGCTCAGCATATTCTTTATGTTCTCTGCCCCGCCATACGTATGGTACGCATTGACAGTTGCAACAATATCCAATGAAACGTTTGAAAGCGAGCGGAAGAAAATGTTTCGTCCTAGAGGGATTATTGGAACGTTCTTGTTTAATTTCTCGATGAACTCATCCCAGACCTTATCAGTTGTTAGACGCAGAAGAGTGACATCGGCGTGCTCGAATGAGTTTATGCAATCAATTCGCCTCCTCTCATCCTCCAGGTCGCGTGCAGACCATGCATCCAAGTCTATTCCAAGTTCCTTACCCACTTCAACGAGCAAGGAGATATCGCTCCCCCAGGTTATTGATGTTACCTTCATCTTTTTTATCACCTTTTTTTCACATTTTTCTTTATAAAAATGTTATGTATTAGGTTATATATGTAGTTTATGCCCTAAATATCTATCACGACCATATATAAATCTTCCGGTCACTATATAAACTTTTCGGTTTAAAGACACGTTTGAAATCGGCCGGAATGAAGATCATAAGTCGGGCATACAAAGTAAGCTAATAGAACATTTATAGTGCCTCTTTTTAGTTTTCACATTTTCATTTATATATCCCGCTCCTGCTTATTCAACCACGGCTCTTTTAATATTGCAGGACAGTTTTTGTTCATGTCACAACGACCACAATTCCTATCTTTGCTTACACATCCTGCTAACTTTGCATATTTCAACGCAAGTGCGGCCCCGGAATCATTGAATTGCACTTCCTTTGGCGATTCACCGCCCCAGGTGACGTCTTCCAAATGCCTTTTACATCTTCGCCCTATATCCGCTAGTTCTTTCCTTGTAGGTCCAGGATGATAATAGAGCATGAAACTTGGCCTGAAGCCTATTAAGTGATACGGAATTGAGGTATCGAACGAAGCAATAAATTTTGCTATTTCTTCTATCTCATTATCATTTATCCCGGGCACCACAACGGTTTTAAGAGCCCTTATTTTTGCTTTGTTTTCGATGAGGTATTCCACATTTCTTAAGACCTGCTCAACAGGAGCGCCGCTTAAAGCCAGATGCGTATCATCATTAAAGGCATTTATCTCAAGTGCAATATAAGAACAAATCTTGACTATCCGTTTCATACTCGCTTCTGTTGCAAAGCCATTGGTTGTAAATGCTATTTTTAGTTCAGGCATCAATTTCTTCGCCTCATTTACTACTTCTTCGATATAAGGTAGATGTATTGTCGGTTCTCCACCGGTAAAACCAAGCTTCTTGAGCCCGGCTTCACGTAATTTGTCTACCGCTTCTTCTGCTAGTTCTTTTGGGGCGACGTAACCACGATAGAACCAATTGGTATCCGGATATTGCGATAATCGGTATGCGTTGCAGTATAGACATCTGAAATTGCAGCCGAGGAGTGTTATTGAGTAACTTTTAAGCGATTGCGCAAGACATGTATATGCAATCTCAGGCAGTTTTACGTTGCATACGCCTACCTCGTTATATCTATTAATTCCGCATCTCCATTCGCACAAGTTGCAATTCTCGTATTCTTTCATGTTTCTTCATTCTAGACTTTCATGTATTCCCGTCTCATATCGGAATCTGTGAAAACTATTAATTACCCTGCCCCTTTTATAGTTTCTAGTTGTACATGAAGGTATTATACTATTCCTTGGGTAATGCTTTCTTTTTGTTTTCAGCGGCTCTTGTTTCTTCAGGGATGTAATTCTGCCAGGGTAGCATTAAGGGGTAATTGTCTTCGTCTGACTTTATTCGGTAAGGTGTTTCGCCTATTTCATCATCATTAGCATCGTTTCCGGTATAATCAGCCCAGTAGTTACCAAGAGAGTTGGAGTATGTGCTGCCGTTATAGGTGTAGGTTATTTTCTCCGTAGTGTTCCAGATATTCTCGGATCCCGTATAATAAACTCCTTTGCAGTTATTTATGAGGTTGTTAAGATAAATGAAGTTGTTGTCTGACCATTCGAGGTAGATGCCATACTCATTGTTTGAGGAGCAGGTGTTGTTCGATATATTGCAGTAATCTGCATGAAGATCTATCCCTGCTTTCTTATAGTCATTTGCACCTTCTACCGAGAACCCGGATATTTCTATATGATCAGCACTCACATTAAAGACATGATCATCTGGAGCCGCTGCTTGAACATTACAATTTTCTGAGCCTTTCTCGGATTTTAGCGTCAGCCGTTTCTTAACGTCTATATTCTCGCGATAAGTTCCATCCCTTACGATAATCATATCACCAGCATTTGCAGCATCCACTGCTTCTTGAATCGTTGCATAATCATCAGGCACGAGAACCGTTGTTGCGGATGTGGATTCACCACTTACGAATGCCATCATTGCAAATATAACTGCGAATATTAGTGCCTTTTGTTTTATTCTTTTGCTTTTCATTAGTTCGTTTTTTCACCATTCCTACGCTAATCTTATTGTTTGTGTCCTGACATATTAAACCCTTAAATTTGCGTATACGAATTTGGTGCTGTTTATCCATCCATATGAATTTTGTTTTTGTACGAAATAAATCTCAAACCGCTCCATTAGCGGATAAATATCCCTACCCGAGAGGTAAGGAATATCGCCAATTCCATCACCGTCCTCATCGTGTCCTCCGTAATCGCACCAGTATTTACCTATATAATTCGTGCAGTTTCTTCCTTTATACGTGTAGTTTATCATTGACGGAGAGTTCCAGCAGCAGCTGTTGTTCACTATTAGATTATTGTCTGCCTAGTAATCGAGGTCTATACAGTATCCGTCCAGGAACAAGGGTCTTTTGGCTTGAGTGCCGTTATTGCAGATGTTGTCCCGCACGAAGTTCTCAGACGAATTACCTATGCAAATTCCATGAGAACATCCCTCACAGACACTATCTTCAACTATGCACTGCGAGCTTTTCCTGAGATATACGCCGACCGCCGCATCTTTTGCAGCTTTCAGGAATACCAGAATTTTGGTCCACGTAAATAGATACATCTATTCTCGCTCGTTGTCGCGAACGGTGTTGATGCTCGAATCCATCAAACTAATGCCACCCGTGCTGTTTGAAATGGTGTTATTGCTTGAATTAACCAATTTGATGCTGTGAAATAGGCTGTTTGATGCATTGACGTATTCTACCCTTGAATTGCTTGAGTATGCGAGTAGTACTCAATGCAAATTGTTCGTTACATTGTTATTGGAAATGTTACAGTAACTCGCTTTAAGATATATTCACGCTTTATCGTCCGGATTTAAATAGCAATAACAAAAAGTATCTGAAAAAGATTGGCATGCAAAGCAAATGCCTATAATATCAGTAACACTAGTATGAATACTATATGTATAACAAGCGTAGTAGTAGCATTTATCGCAACCGTCTTGCTCCCTAGTTTAGGACCAAAGAGCGACACGTGCAAGGGTAATGAATGTTTTGCGAATCTTGCCGAGAATGATACTACCGTGCCTAAGAACAGTGCGATTAGCACACTTTTTGTCGTTATCAGTCCTTCCGCCAGAAGGCTACCAGCGAGTATTATCCCGGCAGTAGTGTTCACAATCTCTGTTGCGCTAATCAAAGCGACTCCGCTTTCCAATCCGAAAAAGCTCGTAATAGGACCTAGAATCGCAGAAAAATGATCGAACAAGTTCAGCTCCATCGCCACGGATACCAGAAACAGGGTGATGAACATCGTGGGCACAATCCTTTTGAGCATGTTGTATGCACTCTCAGCGCTTTTATTCAATGCCTGTTTCTTATCCACAACAGGGGCATTATTGCGATTTGTAGCAGCAATAGTAGAACGTTTTTTCGTGTCTTTTAGCCATACTCGCGCAAGGAATATCCCTAAACACGTTTTCAGGAATGCTGCGAGCCCCACCATACACACATAGATTATACCCGTAGTCAACCCGAGAATAGGAATCACCACAGGTATGAAAAACGTGAGGACGTGAGAGAGGATGCTAGGAAAAGAGCTGATTAGCGTGGTTGCGATCACTTCACGCTCAGAAATAGTTTTCTCGTTCAGGCCGTTCACGAGCATGGAGTAACCGGCAGTAGTGCTGAACGTGCAGGTTACCACCGAAAGAGCAGATACTGCACTGATATTCGCTTTACGGGATATCGGTTTAATCAACCGATCAAATTTCCGCATTAGCCCTATGTCAACCGCGAAATTCGTTGCAAATATGCCTATTGCTATGACCGGGACAATTCTCGCCATCCAGTAAAAGGTATATATCAGCGAAGTAGATATGATCTCCATCATTTTAATGTAAGGTTTTTATACTTTTATTCAAACCTGTCAATTCTTCCTCGCAGATATAGTTAATAGCGAGTAAAATTATAGGTTTAACCCTTTAGTATAACTAACTTATTTTTTGGCTATAAAAGTTCACAGTTATTTCATGTGACCATGCAAATACGTTACGCTTTATATAAGAATTTATGGATATTCGAGGACGAGCTCTTTGCATAGACTGCTATGCTGAGGAGGATGTAAAAGGTGCATTATAGTAACTCGTTCTTATGCGCCTCAAGAAGCTCGTCTTGTATTACCGCTCTAAACACATATGGAAACAGCTCAGCCTTTCATTTTTTATGGCTATATCCGACACTTAAAGCTATTTCAAGCCCCAACCAAGCCACCCTCGGAATAAAGCTAGTCATACCTTCGAGCATCTTTGCAATAATGCTTATGTAATACGATGGCGGAAATTAAATAAATAGCAAGAGCATTATAAAAGTAATAATACAAACAAACCTCTACATTATCCCTAAGTTCTGTTATAAAAGATACAGAGGGCGAGAAATGAGCGATGAAATTCGAATAGGGATTATTATATGCGACCGCTACCGTATGTGTGCCGGAGGCAAATGTCTACGGGCGCTTAAGAACAGGGAGGGTGCATTCAGCAGTTATAAGGATAAAGAAGTGAAACTGGTCGGATATACTGCGTGTGGTGGCTGTCCAGGAGGAAATATCGAATACGCTCCTGAAGAGATGAAGAAGAACGGGGCAAATGTGATACATCTTGCTACAGGACTGGTCGTTGGATATCCACCATGTCCACGTGTGACGGATTTTCGTAATTTTATCCAGGCAAAATATGGGCTTGAGGTTGTAATAGGAACGCATCCGATCCCCCAGAACTACTATGAGATACATAAGAAACTCGGGACATGGAATTCTTCGCGATGGACTAAGATCATTCAACCAACACTTGCGGATGAAAAGACCCGTTTGTTGTATGATTGATGTTAAAGGGGTGGAATGACATAATGCGGTATTTGTTAAAGATAACTTTTTTATATTTTTTACTGTACCTTGTTTATTGTTGAGTGATAGAGGGTTTTTATATCATTTACACTGCCAGGAAGAGAGCGAATCATTATTGGCAATCTCATGTCAGCACTGCAAAGAAGAGCGAGATTGATCTGAAGTACCCGTATCTTATCCTTATTGTAGCCCTTCTCCGCCTCTATAATACTCATAGAAAGGGAGAACATGGAACTCAGGTCATAAACAAGTTGATTACTCTGATCTGCAAGTATCCTGAACCATGCATCTTAATTTCAAGGCATGTTTTACCATCATGTCGCTGATCTTCCAACCACTTTTTTGCCCACTCTTCTAGGTTCCTAATATTTAGTAATAGGGAACATGACTAATAAAAACCCTTTTGCTTTTGCTAAATGCTAAAATCTGGTGGATAAAGTAGTTATGGTAGTATATGTCACCCATATTTGGTCGAAGTTAAGGTTAATAATAACAATAATTATTGGAGACATAATGAAATGACAAAATCACAATTAGAAAAGGAAATAGAAAAACTTTTCTCATCATCAAAAGATAACACTAATAGCTCTTATTCTCATGAACAAATTAAAGGACTTCCCGATCCGGTTCAAAGATATTTTAAATATGCATTACAGGAAAATCGGACATACATCAGTTATGTAAGATTGAAACATGGAGGTGAATTTAGAACAAAACCAGACCAAAAATGGATGGCTATTGATGGGCAAGAATACTTCACAACGCAAAAACCAGGATTCGTTTGGTTTGGGAAAGTTCCTTTAGTATCTGCAACGGACACGTATATTAACGGGACGGGGAATCTTAAAGTCAAACTAGTATCTATAATAAAACTTGTAGATGCCAAAGAAAAAGAAACAGATCATGGCGAACTTCTTCGCTGGGTAGCAGAAACCCCCTGGTTTCCTACAGCATTATTGCCCTCAGAAAAGTTAAAGTGGGAACCAATAAATAATGATTCTGCAAGAGTGATTCTTTCTGATGATGAACTTACTGTTGATGGCATATTCCATTTTAATCTACAAGGACAAATCACGCACTTTTATGCAAAAAGATACAGGGATAAGAACACATTAGAAAATTGGACGGGTTATTATAGGGATTACCGAGCGGTTGAAGGGATACAAATACCGCACAATGTGGAAGTGGAATGGAATCTTGAATTGGGCGATTTTTGTTATGCTAAATTCAATATAAATGAAATTGAGTACAACAACCCTCTAAAATTCTAATAGTCTGACTCACGATTTACTCTTCGCCTATTTTTGTTTGCATCGCAAAAACTGTTGCTCTTTTGCTTGGTCTTCGCTACGCTCCGACGAATATACGTTGTAAAAAGTTGGGATATATTTAATTGCGTGGAAATCCCAGATCCGGTATCTTGCATCATGTATCCTGCTAACTACTGAACACAACCCGATAAAATGCAAATTCGCGGCTTAACGAATCAACATTATTCTTCCTGATTCTGAATCCGTGTGATTCACCTTCATATTCTACATATTCGTACCGAATCCCCCTTTCCTCGAGATTTCGTGCTAACTCACGTGAGCATTCAGGCGTGACGATTTTATCTGCTGTGCCTTGGAATATGATCATGGGCGCTTTTAACCGATCCAAATGGTTTATTGGCGAACGCTCCCTGTACTCTTTCTCGCCCGCAGGTAATTTCACACCAATTAAATTATCTATATATCGTGATTCAAACTTGTGCGTCTCTTCCACTAACGTAATAAGATTGCCAATCCCATAATAACTTGCCCCTGCGGCAAAGAAATCAGGATATTGAGTCATAACTCGCTGCACCATATAGCCACCTGCACTACCGCCTCTAACTGCAACCTTGGCACCATCCACCTTCTCGGCCTTTATTAAGTACCGCACGGCATCTGCCACGTCCTCCGCATCAATAACGCCCCATTGTGATAGCAATTTATCCCTGTATCGCCGACCGTAACCCGTACTACCTCGATAGTTCACATCAATGACAGCAAACCCGGCAGAGGTCCAGAACTGTATAATCGCGGAAAATACAGCTCTTGCACTGCTTGTTGGCCCGCCATGCGCCATCACCAATAACGGTGGTTTATCATCTTCCGGAGCAGTATATCTGCTATTCCGTGGCATGTAAAGAAAACCATGCGCATGCTCCCCATCTTTTGTAGGATAAGAAATGATTTTTGGCAGAGATATATCCGCGCTCTTCATCGCTATACTTGAACTGGACTTCAATATTTTGTCTGTTTTCGAGTCTATATCTAAACATATTATAGCCGGAGACTTCTTAGCGCTTGCACCGATAAAGAACACCCTGCCCTGCGCATCTGTTCTGATATTGCTATAACAGGATAAACCCGTTTCAACTACGGACAGCGATTTCTGCTCCGGATCAATGACGACCATACAATCAGCTCCGTCTTTAACCATCTTTGCTATTATTCGATTATCCGGTAGGAAATCATAATTACTTTGTCCAAATACCCAGTGGGGTTCACCAAATTCAGCCTGCTCGGCTGTAATCTGCTCTACAGCATCTGTAAAACAATACAGATTCCACCAATTCGCGGAGTCCGATTCAGCATCTACCACTTTGTCCATAGCATAGTATAGTTTACCCGCTCTATCAAATCGCGGGAAACATATAGAGCCACCATCGGCAACTTTCTTCACATTATGCAGGGTATTGTCTTCAAACGAGCCCATCATTAATTCCGTACTATCCCATGGCATATCCGGATGATCCCACTGAAGCCATGCCACTTCCTTCCCTGTTGGAGAGAAGATTGGATCGGCATAGAAGTCAGAACCTTTTGCAATTATCTGTGGCTTGGATATACCTTTAGCGGCCAAGTCCAAGACAGCCAATAAATTCGCGTTTTCCTTATTCCTATACTCCTTCTCGTATACAAAGAGGAGTTTCGTACCATCAGGACTAGCACTAAGAGCGGCATATTTGCCTAACGACCCGTCTTCATTAGTTATGGGTGTAAGTGGCACTGCTTCTGCGTTATCCTTTGACTGGTAATAGATGCGTTGATCATCGAAATTGACGAAATAGATGGCATCCTTGTAAACTGTGTATGCACCACCGCCATATTCATGTACTCGTGTCCGTACATTGAACCCCTGCGGTGTAATATCTCTAACCACGCCATCTTCATCTCGCTGCATAACAACGCATCTGCCCCTTTCTACGGGCCTCATTTCAAGCCAATACGTTCTTTGAACCACAACCTGTATCTCATTCAATCCGATGATGTCAGAAAAGACCTCTTCTGGCGTGATTGCGGGTGTCCAGTCAACAAATGGTACTTTTTTGCTCATAACGCTACTTCCTCGGCGTATATAAAAGGGATATATATACTTACTACATTATTATTTAATAAAGCTCAATGATAGGCCCTTTGACTAACCCGTTTGGGTAACGGATAGAAAAAAGCGAAAAGCGGTTATGCAGTAACCGCCAATGGGCACTAGGAGGAAGGAGAAGAAAGCGAAAAGATGAATAGCCGTAAATTTGTTCTGATGGCGATAGCTGTTCTTGCAATAGGACTATTCGCCCTTCCGAGTTCTATATCGCTCTTCAGCGGGCAGCATACGTGGTATGATCTGGGACGCGCGGGAAGCCAAGTCCCATGTGAGAAGTGTCATGCGGAGATAGGAGATGAAATGGCTTCAACAGGAGCACATGAAGGATTCACGTGCGAGTGCTGTCACCGTACGGATGCAGCCGTGGGCTCTTATGCCGGAGAGTCTAGTAAGACCGGCACTGGTGCACATGCGGCTTCGACCGAGGATTGCATGATCTGCCATGATTATGAGACCCAAGGTCACTTAGATTACACACATGACTATATAGATGCAGCAGTAAATTGCAAGGCATGCCATCCCGGTTTTTTTGGCTCTGGGGGGTCACCGTTCCCACCAACGGCAGGTGGTTTCAATCTGACGACCGACCCCGAAGACAGCGGCGCAAAAGCGGCACATAAGCCGTTTGTAGTAGATTCAAAAGACAGCGAGCTGATGATAGGACCAAACGAGGCATGCATCACATGTCATACGAGAGTCGGAGTGAGTATCACATGGACGAAACGTGAGAATCTGAACTTTAATGCAACAGAGGACGCAGATGGCGTCTGGACTATCCAAAGCTTTACTGCTAGCGGTGAGAACGTAACGCAGGTGAATTCTCCGAACGAATGGACCAGATAAACCACCGCGTAATTGTACAATAGCCAGCGGAATTGGATCAAAAGCGCGAATTACGAAGATCTAGCATATTTAGGGTACAGCTTTTATTGTGCATAACCGAACCAGATAGCGGCAGCCATTTGGAGTTACCCGTTTAGGTAACAATCCGCAAAAAACCGAAAAGTAGTTATATGGTGACCACTAACTGTTACCATGAGGGGATAAGGTAAAAGGGGACAAAAGTAAAAAATGGGTATCGGTAAATCTGTTCTGGTGGTGATAGCGGTTGTTGCTATCGGGTTATTTGCACTTCCGAGTTCTATATCGCTCTTCAGCGGGCAGCATACTTGGTATGATCTTTCAGGAGCTGGCAATGACATCCCCTGCGAGAAGTGTCATGCTGAGATAAGGGATGAGATGATGAGCAGTGATAACGGCGTACACGAGAATATCAAGTGCGAGGGGTGCCACAGAACCGATGCACGGGTTGGATATGCAGGCGTTGGAGATTGGGGGTCTGGACCAGAGACTTATCCGGGACAGGGAGCACATGCGGCATCTACCCAGGAGTGTATGATATGTCACGGGGGCGGAAACTTCACACATTACAACCTTAAGCAAGATTGTAGTGACTGTCATGGTACGCCTTTTATAGCACCACATGCGGGAGGGCTCGGCCTGACCGAAGCTCCAGATACAGGCGACAAAGCAGCACATCTACCATTTGTTGATGACGCGATAGATGAACCGTTAATGGAAGGCGCAAATGAAGCATGCATCGCATGTCATACGAGAGTCGGAGTGAGTATCACATGGACGAAGAAGGAGAATCTGAACTTCAATGCAGGTGAGGACGCAGTGGGTGTCTGGACTATTCAAGCCTTTACTGCTAGCGGTGAGAACGTAACGCAGGTGAATTCTCCAAACGCGTGGACAAATCCATAGCGCTCGTATAATAGCACTAATACTGGGTGGAGTAGGTATACCTATTCCTTGGTGATCTGCTCTACCACCTTCTTCACACCGATAACAGACGGTGCATTATCGGGTAAATCCAGAATCGGCCTACCTTCAAGATCATACTCTGGTATTAACGTGTCAAATGGGATTATCGCATCTATTTCGATGCCCTTCTTCTTCGCTTCCTCTATTAACCGCTCCTCGGAACCCGCAGGTATTTTATTTGCTACATACATCATCTTCTGTACATCCACGTCTATTGCGTCCGCGATCTTTTTCAGTCGCAATGCGGTTTTCATGCTCTTCTGTGTCCTATCTAGCACAACGAGCATGACATCTACATCCTTTGTCGTTCTCCTACTGAGGTGCTCCAAACCCGCCTCGCAATCGATGATGGTGTAATCGTAATTCTTCGTTAAGATGTCCATAATCATCCGTATAATGTGATTTACCGGGCAATAGCAGCCAGGACCCTCGGGGCGCCCCATAACTAAGAGATCATAACGGTCTTCCTCTTCTATTATCTCCGCTATCTTACCCTCTAATTGCGATCGCACATCCAAAGAAATATCCTGCTGCTTCTCTTCCAGCAAGCTTTCCCTTATATCGCCTACCGACTTAGCATACGAAATACCAAGGGCCTCGGGCAGGTTAGAATCAGCATCTGCATCCACAGCCAATATGCATATATCTTCGCTCTCTTTAGTACTGAGTAGTTCCCGAATCAAAAGTGCGGCAATAGCAGTTTTCCCGGTTCCACCCTTGCCTGCTACCGCTATTACTTTTCCCGTTCTCATAGCATAGGTTACTCCGCACGCCGGCCAGGCGCTTATTTAGTTCTGTGTCGCGATTTCAATCTCAGGCTATTAGAGTTGCATTTCCTGCACCTCTTCGCCCTAATCGGATTTCGCGCGTTACAATCCATGCATATTTTCATATTGAATAATCTTGCTTCTGCTTCTGGAAATCTTGCCATTGTCTGTTTTCACCTCTATATATCCACTTTACATGCAGGCACTATAAAAAGATTTAAATCTTTTCCAAAAGAATGGATAATAGATGTAGCTATGAGAAGAATAAAAGTGGGCGTATTGGGCGCAACGGGAAGCGTGGGGCAGCGGTTCGTGCAGCTTCTGGACGGTCATCCGTGGTTTGAGCTCGGAGCGCTCTACGCTTCTGAGAGAAGTGCGGGTAAGAAATACAGCGAGGTAGCGAAATGGTTCCTTCCGTATGAGATGCCGGAGGCAGCGGCCGAAACAGTAGTGAAATCCGTTGACGACATCTCTGCGACCGAAGACATAGCACTTATGTTCTCTGCTTTGCCTCGACCAACGGCAATCAAAGTGGAGAAGAGCTGTGCGCAGGCAGGATATGCGGTTTCCAGTAATGTCGCAGTGCATAGAATGGAAAAGGATGTGCCCTTGGTTATACCGGAGGTAAATAGGGACCATTTGGCATTAATAGAAGAGCAGAGATCGAACCGGGGCTGGGACGGGTTTATTATAACAAATCCTAACTGCTCGACAATTGTGATGGTCTTGAGTTTGAAGCCGTTAATGGATTTAAAGCTAAATGAGGTGCGAGTATCAACAATGCAAGCGGTATCAGGCGCCGGATACGCGGGTGTCTCGTCAATGGCGATATTGGATAATGTACTACCGTTTATAGCAACGGAAGAAGGTAAGATGGAGAGTGAACCGCTAAAGTTACTCGGCACTCTGGAAGGTTCTGCGATAAAAGACGCAACCATCAATATATCCGCCTCCTGTCATCGCGTTCCGGTGATAGACGGGCATACGGAAGCGATATGGGCGAAATTCGAGGATAGTGTAACGGAAGCGGAAGTAAAGAATGCGTTTGAGAACTTCCCTAGAGAGATTGACACGCCGTTCTCACCGGAAAAGCCGATAATAGTACGCGAGGAGCAGGATAGACCGCAGCCGAAGTTAGACCGCGATGCGGGTAGAGGGATGAGTATATCTGTAGGACGGATAAGAAGCGGGCGACTGGAGCACGAAATAAAGTACATTGCGCAAGGCCATAACACCGTAAGAGGCGCTGCGGGTGCCTCGATATTGAACGCCGAAGTACTGGTAGAGAAGGGATACATATAAGTCTCTTATGTGCTCAATAATGTGTGTAAAATCCTAAATCATAAGCACCAAATCCCAAACAATATCTAAATCCAAAACTCCAAAAGAAAGGTTTGTTTTGTATTTTGAGTTTAGATATTGGAATTTGTTTAGGATTTAGAATTTAGTGTTTAGAAATTATACCACAGGATATTGAGTAATTACTAAATCTCGTCTTCATTTTTTTTTCTTTGCTCTCGCTTTTCTTTCCCATTTCATATACTTGCGCCAGACTCGGAACCAAACACGAGCAGTTGAATCAATCGCATCTGAAAGAACAGCAACACTAAAATCGTCAAATGAAATCGAGCCTAGAGACTGCCAATTTGCCGATGTGACATTAGTGTGATCATACGGTTCAGGAATGAAACGATACGAAAGGAGATAAGAATACTGGCATATCGCGCTCATAAAGTCCCATACGTTATTGTTCTTGCCGCCCCAGCCTATACTAAATCTTCTATCGCGTAGTGCATCATCAACTGCCTTGAGTAGTGAGGATTGATACTCGTGATCTATATGGGTCCCTTTTGCACGCAATGGATACCCCGCGGGGTCATAAAAAAATCGGGCGTTAGCGTCATCTATCTGATAATATCGCCTGATAATGTTCTCCCATTTGGCTTCTATCTGTGCATGAAGATTCATACCCGCAGAAAATCGCCTGCTGTCGCAATGGAAAGGCATATGCGCATCTGAAACATAATGGCTCAACATGAAAAGTAATAGCGCGATTTGGTTATCTGTTGGCGATACAGGAGATCCTTTATCCTCACTTTCCTGCATCTTCAGATTGTCAATCACCGAATGTGCGATAGATTCACAGCGATCGGGTAAGTTATCGTCTTTATCAACAGTGAAAGATTTCTTCCACAGCGCTGTTTTTTTGCCATATTGGTAATTCAAATAGGTACTTGGAAGCCGTTTGAATTTATTCGCGGCATCATCCGAAGGTGTAAGTTTGAGCACATGGCTATTAGCCATATCCTTTATCACAGAATCCGGATACCAGGCGCCTTGTATTACACTGTCTTTATGGCTTTTGAACCATGTTATGAGGTTATTGGCATAGCGTCTATCGGTATCGGACAGCTTTGTTTCTTCCAGCCTTTTTATTGCCATAAAGGCTAACCAAGCATGAGTGTATTTCTTCATTTTTTGACCGCTTCCACAGTGGCGTAAAAAATGTGCCGTACTACAGCCACCCTTATTGTTTTATTGTAATACTATTTCAGGATACTACATATTTAAAGATAATAGGGATTCAAGGTGGCTTCTGCATTATTACTTTGATATTCTCGCGTTCATCGCTCTGCACGTAGGATTTGGCGTTTTGGTATGGGTCATATAAGCATACCAATGGGCAGATAATTTACTCTGGGTTCCATTAGGCAATGTGCATAACAATATCGCCATACAGATCAACCGAAAAGCTCGTGCCTGGGGGCACAACAATGGTGGAGTCCTTAGCTTCAATAATTGCCGCGCCTTCGTGCTCCAATGGCAAGTCATCTCTTCGGTATACTGGTATTTTCTCCCGCCCTTCTTCAAACAGTACCGCTCTATATCCTACCGGTTTGCCCGTACCATTAACCACAACCTTCGGCGGTTTCGGTTTCGCTCGGGCTGCCATAACCCGCAGCCGGACATTAACGATTTCTACTGCTTCAGCAGGCAAAGAATAGCCGTATTGTTGACGATAGCAGCCGTGAAAGCGTGTTTGTGCCGCTTCCAAGCCGTTGTAGCTCACGTTCAGTTCATAACTCTGACCAACAAAGCGCATGTCCAGAGAAGGCAAGAGCATCGCGTCATCAAACTCAATATCCTGCATCATAAGCTCTCTTTTGGCTTCTGCCGTAAACTCCTCTATCGTCTCAGTTACAAACTCTTCTGCCTCTGCTTCTCCCACTCGCAATATGTTAGTCTTGCTATAATCCAGTTGCACATCTGATACCATGATGCCATAGGCCGAGAATACACCGGGAGCGAAAGGCACGATAACTTTTGGGATCTTCAGCTCGCGCGCCAATGCGGCTGCATGCACGGGCCCGGCACCACCAAAAGCGATTAAAGCGAAGTCACGGATGTCAAGCCCTCTTTCTACAGACGCTAATCTGATGGCGCTAATCATGTTTGAGTTCACGACATTCAAAACGCCCCTAATCGTATCTTCATATGAGAGTTCAATAGTATTCGCGAGCTTTTTCATACCCCTTTTCGCGTTCTCTGTTTCTAAAACCAGTTCACCACCTGCGAAGTAGCAGGGATTGATAAACCCGCATAATAAATCGGCATCTGTCACCGTGACGTCCGTTCCACCGAGCCCGTAGCAGATGGGGCCGGGGGAAGCACCTGCACTTTCGGGGCCCACACGTAAAGCGGCACCTGCATCTAGCCATGCTATGCTTCCGCCACCCGCGCCAACAGTTACGAGGTCCACAAGCGGTATTTTTAGCGGGATGCCATTTATACTGCCCTCGGAAGTCCATGACAGCTTACCGCCTATTACCGTAGCCACATCGGCACTCGTTCCGCCCATGTCATAGGTTATTGCGTCGTTTAGCCCGATGAGGTCGCACAGGAACTTTGAAGCGGCTACTCCGCCTGCGGGACCAGACAGTAGCATATTCACGGGCTTTCGCTTCACGAGTCCCGATTTAACTACTCCGCCGTTGGACTGCATGACGTAGAATTGCACTTTCTGCGCTAGAATGGATTCTATACGTGTTATGTAGCTATCCACAATTCGTTTTAGATATGCATCTAAGACCGTCGTTGACATCCGTTCATA
>QENH01000178.1 GCA_003336485.1 Candidatus Methanophagales archaeon | reverse complement strand
CTTTCGATTTATGTCGATTTACGGTCATTCTCTTTATGTACAATAAAATTTTATAATTTATTTGTGGGACAGCCTCTATAGCAAAGAATAGATGTGACTTCATAGATTATTGTCTCAATAATCATGTCTATTTGGTTCTTACAGGACATACACACAAGGATTATGTGGCGGTTCACACCCCACCTGTGGCTGTATCAGCGGTTACGGAACCATATAAGTTTATTCAAACAAGAAGTGCTACAAAAGATGAGCATGGTTATAAGCATGGGTACCGAGTGATCAACATTACCGATGGTGTGATTTCAAACATCTCTTCGGAAACAACACCCTCTATTAATCGGTCTACTTTTACATTGTCATTGGCTGATTTCGTTGCTGAACCCGAATCCATATGGGGTATTAGCGTACGGGACTCATTAGGTCGACATACGGGGATGAATTGGACAACAGGTGAGATCGAACGTGAAATACCGGGTTCCTATTACACGGGGCATTATAATAAACCGCCATCTGATACGCCCCAAATTCTTGTGGTTTATCCATCAGATAATTCGTTAGAGGTTGTTTATCACGCCTTGGAATATGGTAAAGGCACGATACTTGTAACAAAAGAGCCGGATGTGTCTGTACATTAATTGGCGGAGTTTTAGGTTCTTGTAGACAATGCAAAATGTTTTTTTTAACAAGAAAGCTTTACCAAAGAAAGAAATGATATATTTTATGTATAACGAAACGAATAGAATGAAATGGACATCTAAAAATGGATAGTAAGGAATTGATACACATGAGCATAGCACCGATTTTTGTTGTTTTTTTGCTTGTTGCGATATTTACAGCAGGTGCCTGTGCTCAAGAGGAGTATGCATTTGTTACCCTGTGGCCAGAATTACCTCAACCCTGGTACTTTGATGACCCTTATGGTGTAGCAGTAAGTGGCGGCAATCTTTATGTCGCCGACACATTTAATAACAGAATCCAGAAATTCGACGCTCATGGCAAGTTCATCACCAAATGGGGTAGTAAGGGTACAGGCGATGGCGACTTTATGGAGCCTTATGGCATAGCAGTAGATAGTAGCGGCAATCTTTATGTCGCCGACACATTTAATAACAGAATCCAGAAATTCGACGCTCATGGCAAGTTCATCACCAAATGGGGTAGTAAGGGTACAGGCGATGGCGACTTTATGGAGCCTTATGGCGTAGCAGTTGATAGCAATGGCAATGTTTATGTCGCAGATTCCGATAATGGCAGAATCCAGAAGTTTGACCCAGATGGCAAGTTCATCACCAAATGGGGTGGTAAGGGTACAGGCGATGGCGAGTTTGATATGGCTTATGGCATAGCAGCAGATAGTAGTGGCAATGTTTATGTTGTAGATTCCGGTAATGGCCGAATCCAGAAGTTTGACAACGATGGCAAGTTCATCACGAAATGGGGTAGTAAGGGCACGGGCGATGGCGACTTTATGGACCCATATAGCCTAGCAGTAGATAGTAGCGGCAATGTTTACGTCGCCGACACATTTAATAACAGGATCCAGAAGTTTGACACTAATGGCAACTTCATTACCGCCTGGGGCAGTTATGGCACCTGCGAAAGCGACTTTAGTGGGCCTCATGGCATAGCTGCAGATAGCGGCTGCAATGTTTATGTCGCGGACACATATAATTCTCGAATACTGAAGTTTACGACTAATGGTAACTTCATTACCGCCCTGGGCAGTTATGGCACAGGAGATGGTGAGTTTAATACACCTTATGGCATGGCAATAGATAGTGGAGGCAATGTTTATGTCTCAGATTCCGATAATGACAGAATACAGAAATTTGACAACGATGGTGGCTTCATTACCCTTTGGGGCAAGAGAGGTAGTAGCGATGGTGAGTTTGATGAACCTTTTGACATAGCAATTGATGATGGAGGTAATGTTTATGTTGCAGATTCCGGTAATAGCAGAATCCAGAAGTGTGACAACGATGGCAAGTTCATCACAAAATGGGGTACTAAGGGTACGGGCGACGGTGAGTTTTATTGGCCTCAGGGCATAGCAGTAGATAGCAGCGGCAATGTATTTGTTGCTGATTCTGGTAACGATCGGATCCAGAAATTTGACCCAGATGGCAAGTTCATCACGAAATGGGGTGAAGGGGGTACTAACGCGGGAGTGTTTGATTCTCCCAGAAGCATAGCAGTAGATGGCCAAGGCAATGTCTATGTCGTGGATGCCGGCAATGGCAGAATCCAGAAATTTGACAACGATGGCAAGTTCATCTCGAAATGGGGTAGTTATGGTACGAGCGGCGGTGAGTTTAATTGGCCCCAGGACATAGCAATAGATAGCAGCGGCAATGTCTATGTCGCGGATTCCGGAAATAACAGAATCCGGAAGTTTGACACTAATGGTAACGGCATCACAAATTGTGGCAGTTTTGGCAGTGGCGATGGCGAGTTTAGCAACCCCTGTGGCATAGCAGTAGATAGCGGCGGCAATATGTTTGTCGCAGATACACACAATAACAGAATCCAGAAGTTCAAGATTTATCGCGCTGGTAAAAAGGGCGTAGCAGCAGAAATAGATACAGGTGTAGATGACGGTTTCGTTGCTCGCAGTACTGATTTCTTCCACACGGGTTCAACTGGCATCACAATAGGAACGGCACACGAATTCTCCGCGTTCCTTCGGTTTTCAACGGTGAAGATCCCAAAGAAAGCAGAGATAACAAAAGCTTATATTTCCGTCGTTCCAACAGCGACTAATGCGGCAGGACCGCAAGTGAACATCTCTGCGGCAGACGTTGCGAACCCTTCTACGCCCACAACCTATTCTGAGTTCTATGCATGTAAGAGGACTACATCCACTGTAAATTGGGACGCATCGACCTGGACTGCAGGCGAGAGTGTAAATTCCACCGACATTTCTATGGTGATACAGGAACTGGTGGATTCTTATGACTATTTTGCAGGAGCACCTATCCTGCTCCTTTTCGATTTCGCGGATCACAATACGACAACAGAAAAGGCACAATACTTTGCGGCTTTTGAAAATGCCGAATATGAATCGCCAAAACTGTACATTGAATATTACCAAAAAGGAAGAGGTATTGTTGGCAGCATCCCATCGGAGGTAGCAATCATATCGCCGGTAGAAAACGTGACCTACGAGACTACTACTGTTGATTTACGCTACATTGTAAACGGGCTCACAAGATGGGAGGGTTATAGCCTTGACGGAGCGGAGAACATAACAGTATCAGGAAACAGAACCTTGGATAAGTTGAAGGACGGATCACACAATTTAACCATTTATGCAGAGGACCTGAGAGGAACTATAAGATCTGATACCGTCAGCTTCGAGGTTCATGCAGTAGCACCCACCATCACAAATGTAAAAGTAACTCCGACTTATGCAGTGCCTGGTAACACAATAGACATCGCTGTTGATGTGTTCGATTCTTCCGGAGTATTATGGGTTAGAGCTTTCGTTACTAAAGGAGACAAAGGTATAAGGACTATTTCGCTCTCACTCAGTGAGACCAAAGAGGATGTTTACAGAGGTGCCTGGCGCACATTGATCTTTGAGAAATGTGGGATTTATAACATTACTATACACGCAAGGGACACCGAGAGAAACGAGGCTTTCGCTAAGCCATGTCAAATCGAGATTATCAGTGATACGGAAGCACCAAAAATAGTGAATATTGTGGTAGATCCGGATATTACGGAGCCCGGAACGCACATACATATCTCTGTGGACGTCTTCGATGTGCTTTCGGAGGTACAGGACGTTAAGTGCACCGTCAGTAAAGATGGAGAAGAGGTCACAACCGTGCACATGCAGGATCTCGATAAAGATGGAACGTATACCGGAACCTGGCGTACAATGTTTTTTTTGGCGGGTGGGATTTACGATATTGACGTAATCGCAACAGACAATAAAGGCAATGAGGCATCTGCTAAGGCCGATGTCTTTATTGTGGGTGCTTCTTCTGAGTTGTAACAATCTCAACCAAAAACAGTCATTGCGAAACGAGGATATGATGGCATGCGTATATGGATAACCGAATCTGATGGCCCTATTTGGGTTGGAAGCGCATGGAAGGACCTCAATGGCGATGAAATTGCCGATGTACTGCTCGGATCATAGGATCAGGTATAAAAACGGAAAAAAGCCGCATTTCGCGGCTTCATTTTTTGGCACGCTCAAAAAGGTGCGATTGCCGGCGACTATCGAAAGCATCCGCTAACCGAAGAGTATTAAAGTACTCCGGTGTAATCTAGTTCATGCCTTTGTTGCCAATGTTATCTCAATTGACGAGACGTTCGCTTTATATCCTTCATCTCCGGATATCTGCTCAGTCCCGATCTTTATGTCCTTCACTTCCGCTCCCGGCACGAACTTAGACCGCGTTACCTCTGCGGTATCCACGGCCTTTGCGATTGCTCGGCCTCGCGCCTTTATCACTACCACGTCAGAGCCGCTATTGATCTGCGTCACTACAGCCATGACATAACTCATCATTGGCTTAGTCCCGATATATATCACGTTGTCTTCTGGCATTTTTGTATCACCTATTGTATTATATATTGGTGTTGCTTTTAAACATTCACCACATACATGCACACGAAAAAGAATGCACATGGGGTAATAGAAAGGGACATCATAACATTAAGCTATAAGCACGGTACGATAGTATTAAATAGCAATTTCAAGCTGCCACATACCGTTTGGGATACTCGTGTGGGCTGCTATAGATGCTCATCTCTGTACTATAAGGACGTGCTAGAATATCTAACTCTATCCGGGCTCGATTACGTGGATAACGTCTTGGACTTATTGCCAATGCCGAATTTAGAGTGTGATTTGGCCTTGCGAGACTATCAGAAAGATGCACTAGCTAAATGGCTGCAAACAAAGAGCGGGGCTTTGGTTCTACCTACTGGCGCAGGCAAGACAGTAATAGGCATAAAGGCGATTAGCATGCTGAACGTTCCAGCACTTGTTGTCGTACCGACATTGGAACTGCTAAAGCAATGGAAAAAAGAACTGGAGCATAAATTGGGTATTGAAGTAGGCACATACAGCGGCGAAAAGCATATATTGAGGCCTATAACAGTATCAACCTACGATACCGCGTATTTGAGGGCCGAAGAGCTGGGGAACAAGTTCCTGTTCTTGCTCTTTGACGAAGTTCACCATCTGCCATCGCCCGGATATGCAACCATAGCGGAGCTGTTTGTCGCACCTTACCGGTTGGGGTTGACTGCGACCTACGAACGAGAGGATGAGCTGCATAAAGAGCTCGAACGGTTGATAGGTGGGAAGGTCTATGAGATTGGCCTAGAAAAACTAAAAGGCACGCATTTAGCGGAATACAAAACGAAGCGGATCGTTACGGATTTAACGGTGGCTGAACGGACGGAATACGAAAAATACCATGATATATTCACTGATTTCCTGAAGAGTAGGAACATAATCTTGAACACGCCAAAAAAATTCAGGGTGCTTGTTATGAGAAGTGGTCGCGACGCAAGTGCGAGAGCAGCTTTGCTGGCTCGAAACAGAGCGAGACGGATAGCTTTGAACTCGGACTCGAAGTTACATGCGCTTTCCCGTATCTTGAATGACCATTTCGGTGAACGAATGATCATATTCACCGAGCACAATTCGCTGGTTTATGCTATCTCTCATGAGTTCCTCATACCTGCTATTACGCATACTACGCAGAAAGAAGAACGTGCGGAAATTATGGATAAGTTCCGGAGGGGGAAATACAAGGCGATTGTAACCTCTAAGGTTCTGGAAGAGGGCATTGATGTGCCGGAAGCTTCTGTTGCTGTTATATTGAGCGGTAGTGGAAGTAAGAGAGAATATAAGCAGCGATTGGGCAGGATATTGAGGAAGAAGGAGGGTAAACTCGCTATACTATATGAAATCGTATCGAAAAAGACAACAGAAGTGGGTATTGCACAGAGGCGTAAAGGTACGGGCGGTAAATAAAGGCGGATACATACAGGAAGTTTATACAATTACAATTTAAATCTGTCTCCTAAATTAATTTTATAGGTGGAAGTTATACTAGATATACAACGAAAAAAAATGAGAACTGAAGAAGCAATTGCAATTGGGATACTATTGACACTCTTTTTTCTCGTTTCATCAGGTACCGCAACTATTCACGTGCCGGACAACTATGAAACGATCCAGGCTGCGGTGGAAGCCGCTTCTCTCGGCGATACGATCATTGTGAGTGACGGAATGTACATCGAAAATATAGAAGTGAACAAGAGCTTAACTATTCGCTCGGAGAATGGATCGAACTCAACGTTTGTTTGGGCGAAATATCCAGGCTACGATGTCTTTAATGTGACTGCAGATCATGTAGCAATAAGCGGGTTCACCGCGGAAGGTGCAATTGGCGCTGCCGGAATATCCCTCCTCTATGCCGAGTACTGCAATATATCGGACAACCATTGCACGTACAACTATGACGGCATCTCTATCGCGAATTCAAACAAGAACCGTATAGCGAACAATAGCTGCACCGCCAACTTATTGGCTGGTATCGCCATCAGGTCTTCAGCAAATAACAAATTATCTGACAATTGTATGCAGGATGGTGGCATATGGGTCGAGAGTGATTCAATTGCTAACTACACGCACGAAATAGACGAAAGCAACACAGTTAATGGGAAACCCCTTTACTACTGGAATGATGTGGCCGATGGCCGAGTGCCCGATGCCGCAGGTCAGGTAATACTGGTCAATTGCACGAATATTACTGTTGAAGGTCAGAACGTGAACAATGCAAGCATAGGCATAGCAGTCGCCTTCTCTTCTGATGTCGCCATAAGAAACAATATCTGCTCTTATAATACGTATGCCGTCTTACTCAAGTATTCAAGCAACACCAAATTAAATGCTAATGTCATGGTTGAGAACGGAATACTCATTCAGGGCAATTCTCTGCACGATTATATGCACCAAATAGATACGAGCAACACAGTTAATGGAAAACCCGTTTACTATTGTAAAGATGTAGACGGCGGTCGAGTTCCTGATGGCGCAGGTCAGGTAATAGTTGCAAACTGCACGAATATTATTGTTGAAGATCAGAACGTGAACAATGCAAGCATAGGTATAGCAGTTGCCTTCTCCTCGGATCTCGCCATAAGAAACAACAACTGCTCTTACAATCAGTTTGGTATCCTATTCGAGTATTCCAACAGCAACCACATAGAGCACAATACGGTAAACGCAAACAGCCTTGATGGTATTCAACTTAGGTCGCATTCTAACAATAACATCCTGGCCTATAATAGCGCCAACTCGAACAGTGGAGCGGGAATACGCTGCTTTCGCTATTCTAACAAGAACCTGATAGCAAACAACACGGCAAAGAACAATACTAACAATGGTATCTTCCTTGATGAATCAAACAATAACAAGATATACAGTAACAACGCTTCGAACAATGATGATAACGGGATCTCAGTATGCTTGTCAAACAATAATGATATTCGTAATAACCTTGCAAACGATAACGATTACTACGGTATTGTGCTTTGGAGTTCAGACGAGAACATAATTGCAAACAACAGGGCAAAGAACAATAGCGATAATGGCATCTATCTCGATGATTCCACCACCAACAGCATAGCGAACAATAGCTGCTCAAACAATGGTGATAAGGGCATCGCACTCAAGTATTCCGCCACCAACAGCATAGCGAACAATACCTGCTCACGTAATGAGTATGGTATCGATTTCTTTGTAGCCGCCAACAACAGCATCACAAACAGTAACTGCTCGAACAACACAAATACAGGCATCTATCTAAGCTATTCTAGCGACAACAAGATTTGTGATAATGATGCCTCGAACAATGTTAACCATCACGGTATAACGTTAGACGCATCACAGAATAACGAGGTAGTAGGAAACACGGTGGACTCGAACCTTCAAGCAGGTATTGTTCTAGTTATCGCGAGCGAGAACATAATTGCAGATAACACGGCAAGGAACAATGGCTATAGTGGCATATACCTAGGCGATTCAAAGAATAACTCGGTGGCCGGAAACAGTGCAAACTCGAACCTTCAGGCGGGTATTGTGCTTTGGACTTCTGACGATAACATGATTGCAAATAACACGGCACAGAACAATGGAAACAATGGTATATGTTTGAATTATTCTTCGTGTAACAACAGCATTTATCTTAACAACGTTGTTGATAACACGGTCAATGCCAATTCTCTTAATTCTACCAATATTTGGCATTCCCCTTCAACAATAACCTACACTTATAGCGGTAATACCTACACGAAGTACTTGGGCAACTACTGGGACGATTACACCGGAACCGATTCCGACGAAGATGGGATCGGAGATGCTTATTATAGCATAGGCAGAGACCGTGACAATTATCCATTAATGATGCCTTGGGCGAGCTACTTTAAGTGATGCTATGAGGAACAGATAAAATAAACAAAAAAAAATCAAAAGAGATAGATAGTCACAGAGATCACCGAGCACACAAAACAGAGAGAAAATACTCGGTGGCAAAAAATACACTACCGATACAAAACCATTTGCTGTTTTTTAACTAACGCTTTTCACACCCGTTTCGCTTTCATCGTCTCTCGCTTACTCAAGAACACGCGCTCGTCAGTGTCTATATCCACGCCCTCTATCCCTCGCCCTTCTACCATCTTCTCTACGGAAATGCGTTTGCCACCTATTTCCAGCACGTCCCCCACCCTGAACCCTGGCATACGAACCGAAAATGATACACGGTATACGTTTCTACCATCTTTACGGCCGTATAATTTCTCGCTTTTTGAATATCTACCGCCGAATCGGCTCACTATCGCATTCGAGATCCTGCGACCGCAGTCCATACTGCTAACATAAATGTCCAGCCCTTCCTTCAACAAGACCTCCTTTGATATGAAATCCGGCTCGATTAGCGACGAATGTGCGACTTTTTCCGCTATTGCAAGCTCGTCATCTGTCGGGATTCGGTCATCCGCTCTTACCTGCACAATTCCCGCGTAATATCCGCCTGATATCCTGTTGCATCGTTCACATGACTCTCGTTTCAAAACGACCTCAACTTCACCGTTTTCTGTTAGCTGCACACCACTTAGTTCGGCTTTCGCGATTAGAACTGCATGTGCACGCTTATCAGCCATCTTTATCTCTTTTATCTCGACTTCACTGTCGCACCCATACTTCTTCCTTATCTCTTTCCTTATTGTAGCTGCCACAACAGCCTCTATGCTCGTTCTCTCATTGCCTTTAAAGTAACAGCCACAGGTCCTGCATATACTCACGCTTAGCCTTGTGGATTCGATTAACTTTATCTCTCGCTTAAAGCAGTCTTCACATACGGAATCGAAGAGTTCGTCTGTTTGCGTACCGCATTTCGGGCAGAATTTTGTCCACTTGTCTCTCATGCCTTATCTCACGGTTCCAACAGCTCAAACCCCATCTCATCATCAAAGATACGCGATGCGCTCGAATCAAGCAACTCAAAAAGGATTATTTCCAGAAGATGCCACACCTTCACGCCTCTGCGAACACAGCCAGTTACCGTAGAATCTTCCCGGCCACAGGCAATATGCATGTGCAAGGCAGGGTTACGATCCTTATCGGGAAATATAGTCCCGACACCGGATATTTCGTGTACATTGCCTAATACATATTCCATGGGCGTAATGGCTGCACTCCTGCCTTGCTCCGGTCCAACGACCAGTTTGCTACCTTCGTCCACGGCCCCAACAGCAATCAATGCAGCGGCTTCTATCGCGTGCATACGTGCGAATTCTTCTAGCGCTTCATGAATAATATCGCCGTCTTCGAGCCGTATAACAAATGTCCGGCCCTGTTTTGCTTCTGAGTATTTCATTAGTTATCTATGTGCAACTAAGAATAGTTAAGTGTTTTACCCGCGATTATTTTTGTGATTATTTCGACTTCGCGATTTCACTTGCTCTTTCGTGTACCCCACATCCGGAATCACCTCAAAGTCCCACGCATCCTTGAACGGGAATAAGAGTTTTATTGCCTCTTGCTGACTCATCTCCCCTGTTTGACCTTTTTTCCAATCTTTTCTATCCATTGTGCCTAAAACGAAAAAATCATTACCCACTATTTCTGGTACGTTCTGTTCGCAGAATGCGGTGAGAATGCCTTTTAACTCTGCTTGTTTGACAATTATCATATCACACTCCAGACAATAGCGACAGGACTTGTTTAGAGAGATTAAACATTTTGGATCAATGTGGATAACTAAACAATACTTTCTGATTTTTGTTTTCTCTTCACACTCAGGACAACGAGTAAACGCCGAATCAAGATAAGGATTCAAGAAAAGATAGTGGCGTGCTCGTTTTAGTACCGTGTGATATTTTTGCGATTTGTCTGACATTTGTGGACACTATAAGTAAGTTAGTAAGGTTCTAGTATTAAAACAATTTTTTCTGAACAATTTTCTTCTTCGTTTGTGTAGCTAATGTCAAATATGGTTCGATTTGAGGTGCATATCGGATAAATCCATGAACCGGACACTCCTGACGGATGTTACGTGAACCATCATTGAACTCTTGCCGCTTGAATATGCAATCGCCATTACATTTTGGACATTTGGTTTCTATTTTTGTTTTTGTTTCTGTTTTTGTTTTTGTTTCATCTGTTGTAACTTCTTTAATTTTAGTTCCCGCACGAGAATAACCATCCGCCTTATGCCTCAATGCTTTTGATGCCAATTCATCGGCAGCGGAATTATTATTTCTTGGTATCCAGTTAAGGGTATACGAATCAAAATTAGATAATTCCTTTATTACCTGAGCATGGAGCCGTTTTAAATGCGCCTTGTTTATCTTCCATGCGCCATTTACTTGATTGATTACCAATTTACTATCGCCTTCGATTATGATATGTTTCCAACCTAATTCTAATGCTTTCGTGAGCCCGGTTAGTAGCGCCGTATACTCGGCGATATTATTAGTACCCAAATTAGGCAATTTCTGCGATATTTTTGCGATTAACCTCTTATCCTCGATTAAAACTACACCTATACCCATTTTACCGGGATTTGGTATTGCGGCACCATCGAATTGTATTTTTTTCATCTGTGTTATTTCTGAAGTTCCCCGGAGGGAAACTTGAGCAGAGGTACAAAGCACTGTGCCAGTCTGCTATACACCAGCTTCTTGTAGGCGTGTAGTGCGAAAGGCGACTTTTTCATCAACGATTGCTTTTAGTAGTTCCGTTCCCGCTGGTTGCGGGATTTCTCGCCCCTCCTTCTCAGCGGTTTCCAACCAGAGATCCACTGCAGCCATAACCTCCTTTAATGCCGCCTCCTCTGTCTCACCGAACGCTGAACACCCTGCCAACTCTGGAACTACAGCTATATAGCCCCCGTCATCCTCGCTGTAGAATATTTCTATTGCGTACTTATGCATGCATCTTCATCCCCCAGTAATTTATATCGCTCAATAATCTTTAAGAATTGTTTTACTTGATAAGGTTTTGCCCTTCCTTTAACATTCTGGAAATTCAACATTTCTCTCACGCCTCCTTTGACGTATATCCTATGGCTCCCTTTGCCTCCTCTAAACCTGAAGCCGAACACCTCTGCTGCTCTGCAAAGCACCTCAAATCTAACATTTTTTGGATTTTTCTTGAGATTATAAACTGTCCTTCTTTTGCTAAATACCGCTTCGATTTTATTCTCTGACCAATTTTTTCCTCTCTTAATACCACACCGTTATGATGGAGTCTAACTGTAATTTGTCTATATGTCTTTAACGGATCTATTTCTACGGATTCTCTAGATAAGCTAAGCACTTCTTCAAGTTTAACCGTAGGCCACTTACACTGCATCGTTCCATCCCTTACTTATTTGTTCCTGAATTTCTTCCAGCAGCTCAAAAATCCTCTTCTCCTTCTCAACAACACTAGCGACAATCTCTTCCGGTGCTCTGAACTCTTCTGCTTTTGCTCTATTCGGATTTTTAATGTCCAAATTGTAGTTATTCTTCCACACGTCATCGGCAGACACCTTCCATGCGTTAATGAGCTGTAAAAACAGAAGTGCCGTTTCGGAAGTCTGCATATCATCGGGGAAGTTACCAAGAATCCCGCGCTCCTCCTCACCGCCAAAAGGCGGATTGGTCATGATCACATCCACCCTATCCTTCTCACCGATCTCCCTCAGGTAGAACCGCAGCGAATTCCCCGGATCTATCTGCGGATGTTCATACGTCTCAGCCAGAAAACCGCCTGTGCCACATGCAGGATCAAGAACCGTCTCACCCAATTGTGGATCCATCACCTCAACGATGAAGCGAACTACCGGACGCGGCGTGTAAAACTCGCCGTATCGCCTGCGGTATCGCGCATCTCCTTGAGCATGCTCTCGTAAAGGTGTGATAGCGTATGTATCTCTTCCGTTGACGTGAAGTTAATGCTATTGATCTTGTTTACTACGTCTCTGAGAAGATAGCCGTTGATCATACGGTTAATCGTGCCCCGAAACACCGTAGCTATTACATCTCGTCTGTCACCGCCGTCAGCACCCATAAGTGCCTGGAGATAAGCAAAAAGCCCGGGACCACGGGTTCCCGTCAGGACGTACCGCTTCGTCATTGTTGATGAACGCGATAAGCTCAGCATCGGGAGACGTCTAAATCGCCACTCAAACCTTTGTCCTTTCTCATGATGTCCCGACATGACTTGATGATGCTCGCAAGCTGTTGTGCAGAGGTTTTAGTCATTTTATCGCTTTTCTTTTGCGTCATTTCTCATTGCATATAAAGTAGGGGAACTCCCGGTAAATAGTTCACCAATTTTGATAATTATCAAAATCAAGAAGAATTCACTGCTTTAAATCTGTGTTAATCTGCGTTAATCTGTCTTAATCCGTGTCAATAATTAATATTAGTTCCCGCACGAGGATAACCATCCGCCTTATGCCTCAATGCTTTTGTGAGCTCGGTTAGTAGCGCCGTATACTCGGCGATATTATTAGTACCCAAATCAGCCAATTTCTGCGATATTTTTGCGATTGACTTCTTATTCTCTATTAAAACTACGCCTATGCCCATTTTACCGGGATTTTGTATTGCGGCACCATCGAATTGTATTTTTTGTGCATGATCTATCTACCCAAAAGCCATCTTGAGACGTTTATCAGGGTCATCAAAACTAACCTCTTTGATGTCAAAATGTTCAGGATCAAATTCGCCACCAAGCCACCTCAACATTCCTTCATACTCTTCATGGTTGGGATTTGCTATGATTTCCAATAGCTCTGCATATCCCCATATCCCACCACAATCTTCAGGTGGGCATGCCCTTTTTCCTTTGATGCATATAGGATACATAACGCCTTTATCTCGTGGGAGTATCTTTTCCAATTGTATTTTATGTTCCCAATCATCACCGAAATCATAATCATAACTTGCGCTTTGATTTGCCATAGAGAAATAGTCGGCTATTTTTTGTCGCCAGCCGGGAAGAAATCCCCTATCAAAAACTTCATCTGTGATTCCTATCTTCTGCTTTAAACCAGTTAAAGGATTTGCCAGCTCGAATCCATGAAGATGATAATCATCCCAACCCATAGCGTCTTGAATGGCGACGTGTAGATCCCAAAAGGTATAAGTTTCTGGGACTTGTATCCGCCGCCAAATCGGGGGTTTAATGCCTTTCAGTGCAATCTTAAATTGGTACACC
The DNA here is from genome assembly GCA_003336485.1 of Candidatus Methanophagales archaeon. GTDB lineage: Archaea > Halobacteriota > Syntropharchaeia > Alkanophagales > Methanospirareceae > Methanophaga. Next base: position 19,330 of record QENH01000178.1, on the reverse strand, counting down.
TGAGCGTATTTCTTTTTCATCTGTGTTCCTTCCTTTATATTTTAGCTTATTTATTGTCAGTATATTTTTATTCCCCCGGATAGAATTTGTGTACATGCCCGGGCGATCTAGTCAATATATTTCTAACGCTTATGATACCCACGAGCTTATCTTCATCCATCACCGGCATCCGCCTTATCTCTTTCGCAGCCATGATCCCGCATGCCTTCTCCACTGGCGCGTCTGGCCCGATAGAGACCAAAGGCGAGCACATAATTTCCTTCGCTTTTATTTCGCTCGCATTTTTATCGTTCATTATGACTTTTGAGGCTATGTCTCCATCACTAACCATACCGACAGGCTTACCGCCCTTCAGTATCACTACGCCCCCTATCCCAGATTCTTCCATAGTCTTTGATATTTTAGAGACAATAGTATCTTCATCCTCCGTGATTACTTCCCGGGTCATCACATCCCCAACCTCCAATCGCTCCGATACCAGTTCGCCTTCTGCGGGATAGAATCTTTGCACATGCTCCGGTGCACCGGTCAATATATTTCTAACGCTTATAATACCCACGAGCTTATCATTTTCCATTACCGGTAGCCGTCTTATGTCATTCTCAGCCAGGAGCTCACATGCCTTTTCCACCGGTGCCTCCGGCCCGATAGTAATCAAAGGAGCGGTCATTATCCCTTTTACCGTTACCTCGCCTGGTGTTCCCATCTTAGCACAAATCTTTATTGATATATCTCGGTCCGTAACTATCCCAACAGGTTTATCTTCTCTTGTTATCACTACACTCCCTATCTCCGACAGTTCCATGTCCCTCGCGACTATAGTAACAGAAGTGTCTTCATCCTCCGTGATTACCGGACTGCTCATAACATCCTTAACTTTCATCTTTTCTTCCCCCTTTTTCCCCTCAACGCTTCAGATTTCTACTCAATGAATAGATGAATTACATAATAAATAAACAATATGTATTTGACGATAAATCCGTGTAAATCTGCGTCATCAAAAAAATTAAATTTAGAGGTATTAGTTATACTTCATAGATATACAACGAATCACTTGTTCTTCTGTTGATCTTGTATACAAATACAATAATAAAGAAAAAATAATAAAGAAGGAGGAAAAATCAATCCTCCTCTCACTTCCTTTCTTGTTTGTTCGTTTGTTTGTTCGCGTGATTTACAACTTTGCACCAGGTTCTCTGCCGTAATGTCCGGCGATGATCAGGTCTCTTTCTCCTGCAACCTTGGTGTATTCCCTGTTTGCACCTAGTCCGTACTCTCTAGTTACATATCCACGGTCGAATGGCAAGTCACGGTCTGAGAACGCCACCTTCCACAATGGTGACAGTACCCATGCGTCCTTGTTCGCAACATGTGCTCCCATAACCAGACCGGCATATGCGCTCTGATGCCCTACGTTCATCGCGTAGTTCGGATAGTTTACGCCTCTCATCTCGAATGGCATACCCTCATCGCTCTGGTATGAATACGAACCACATGCCGTACACTGGTCCTGCAGATCGTATCCGAAGAACCCTAGTCTTCCTTTACGCTCGTAGTGACCTAGCATAGACAGTGACCACGCACTCAGCGTTGGCTGTGCAAGTCCTGTTGCGCATGCAACGGTACTACCACATCCCGCTGCTGCACAGCATGCCCTAACCGATCCACCGAAGTGCGACTCCGCAACTGTCGGATACGCTTCGTACTGCGTCAGGCAGTAATCGTTCTCTGCCCTTATCATCTCTTCCAGAACGTCCATGTTGAGCTTGTCGCCCTTTATCGAGCCCATCTCACCGTTTGCGTAATCCAGTCCTATCTCACATCCCTTGTAGCAGAAGTCCTCCAGGATGTTGTCCGTGTATGTCGCAGATGCGTACTGCGTGAATCCTACACCTCCCGACATGTATGTTCCGAACCACAACTGATCGTAGACCATAGCAGCAACTGCGATGCTCTCCAACTCTGCCCTTATCGGGTCGTTCGGGAACAATGCAGGTGATCTCACACTGTCTGCATTTATACCTAATGGCATTCCACCAGGCTCGTTATGCGCCCTTGCTCTCTTCACTGGCATGTAGTTTGACAACTGAACCACCGCGGCGTGCTTCGCATAGTATGCGAATTCACCCGTAACTGATTCTCCTGCACACAACTTGTATGCACTTATCATTGTCATTCCGACCTGCATACCTACCCATCGGAACATCGTTCCTCCGTCTGTCTGCCTAGCTACAACAGTAGGCATCCACAGGACCTGCCAGATCTTCTTGCCGATTGCATCTTTCAACTGGTCTGCCTGCTCGCCTGGCTTCTCGTAGCCTGCTGCGAACTCCTTGTTGATGTCCAACAGGAACCTCCTGTCTACTGCATCTGCAAGGTCGTCATCACCGGTGAATATCTTCGCGTAACTGTCATTTACGAGCATTGGCTTCGTCTCCACCATGTGCTCCTGAATGACCGCACCACCAGGTAATGCGTGGTTCAGAACTTCCAGGTAGTGGCTTATTGTATCGGGCGTAACTTCCTTACCCAATCTCGCCTCTAACAGGCCGTGCGCGTCGTCGAGACCTAAGATGATTCCTCTCTTCATGTCGTCCCAGCACTGCTGCATTGCTGCGTTGTTTATCCAGTGCAGATCGTCCGCGTTCACCATGATGTCCGTGTGGTTCATCATGTAAGGCATTAAGAATCTCTGCCCTTGCGGCATCCCTACATCCGGATTGTATGCGGGCGTACTCGATACTCGGCCATTTACAATCTTCTCTGCCTCAGCTATGAACTCTCGCTTCCTCATCCCTCCTTTCTGCGCTATACCGCCATACACGTAGAACTTTGTCTCTGTACTCTCTGGCTTCTCTGCGAACTTATCTGACATAGCTTTCATGAAGCTATGCTGTATATCATTATATGGCATTTTATAATACTCCTCCTCTTGGTACGAATAACTTCAGGTTCTTTACGCCTACGTCCTTCTTCCCACCTTTTATCTCTGATATTTTCTTCCAAGGCTGGAATCCACCTACCGTTCTCTTCCAGTGTATCTCTGCACATACGTCCATTGACTCGGGGTCATCTTCCTCTTGCCATACTCCGCCTTGCGCGTTCCTGTACATGGCCGTTCTCTTCAGCAGATCTGCTTCTGGCAGTGGCTTTCCCATTACTACCTCTTTGTCCATTGCACCGCCGATCATGTCCTTCACATATGTAACTTCTTTTGTGCGCTCATCTACTGACCATCTCCGCAGAGCATCGAACATCATACCATCCGCATCCAGTCGAACCGCATGCCCGTGCACTGTCCTTCCTCTCAGTCCGGTCCTTGCTGTATCGTACATCTCACAATCGAGCTCTTCCTTGGCTATCTTCTCTACGTCTCTCTCTCTCGACTCTATGATTGTTCTCCCTGATAGCACTCCGGGGTCTATACCTCTATACCTGTTAAACGCGGCCTGTGCACGCATATAAGGCGTTATCGGTGAGAAGAACATCGAATCGGTGTACTGCACGTATCTTATTCGGTCACCTGCTTTTGCGCCCTCTGTTGGCTCCACCATCTGACGAACTGCGCAATCCGGCTCTTCCATCTCTTCTAGAGGTGGATGAATACTCTTGTACTCTTCTCCTGGAGCTCGGTGTGCAAGTAATCTCACAACGTCCTCTTCCGCTATGTCTCTCAGTTTCTCTAACTTGACGTCAGGGTTCATGTATTTCCTTCGGTTATCAGCTATTTGTGTTTTTCCTTGACAATATTGTGGCATTTTTTTCTTTCCTCCTTATATGGCTCCTGCAACCGCTTTCATCGGCTCCGCAAACTCCGGTATCGCTCCCAGTACCTCTCCGTACAGCGCAGATGTCCTCGCTGGTGAGAAGTACATCGTGTCCGCATCTATGCACATCGAAGCACAGAAGCATGGTATGAACTGACCCTTCGGATGCCTCGTAACGATATGGTTACCGTAGAACACTCCTGGTCCTCCGCCACCATAGATCGAGTGCGAGAAGAACGAACTCGATACAGAAGCTCCCTGTGCCATTCCATTATCTACTCCAGGCATTCCTGTCTCATGCTCCAACAGCACGTTGTAGTACATGATACATCCAGGTACTGACTGTCCTGCACGCATAGCTGCGCAATTCACACATACCGCTGCAAGCAGTCCCGCAGATGCATATGCATTCCACATCTGTGGATCATCTGCCTCATATACCATGTACCCTGATCCCATCTTCTTCTTCGGTTTTATTACGCCGTCTGCTTTTGCTTTATCCACCGTGCTGTACACAACATCGCCCAGTGTACCCTTTCCGTTATCCTTTATCAGGTTGTACAAGATGTTGTTTGCATTCAGTCCCTCATACGCCAGGTCCAAAAGATGCCCGCGCTCATGTGGTCCCATGCAGTTACCCATCTCAAACTGCGCTGCCTCTTCCAGGATCATGGTTAATGCCGCACCCTGAATCGCTCTCTTCCGTACAGTCGCCGCTAAGTGGTTCACAGGTATGTTCCTCAGCGTGAATCCCGGACCCTCGTTCTTCATTGGTATATCCACGAGCATCTTTACTGCTCCATCTGCTGGATCTGGATTCTGAGGGTACATTCCCCATACTGCTGCATGCACGTACGGTGCATCCCACATACTCACGTTGCATACGTCTATTATCGCGTGCGTCAGCGCACCCATTGCCGCTGTTAGGCCTACGGAGTAATCGGATAGGATCCTTGCCGTTGGCACTTGCGTCAACATCCGCTTTCCACCTGCGATTAACTCGACCTTCGTGTCATCGCCTGGCTCAACACGCAACATGTCCTCTACGGATTTCGCTATCTCGTTCACCTTTTCTAGTACAGGGATGTCTCTTCCTACGCCCCGGATTACCATACCTCTTCCGGCTATTGTTCCTGTCTTCAATTTCTTGTCCAGGCCCGCCATGTCGACCGCACCGGTCCGAATGGTCATGCTGACTATCTTCTTTATTGCCGCATTCTTCAACGGACTGATCGCTTCTAGTGGTACGCCCTTCGCTAATACGCTACCTCTATCGTCGTATAAATCTATTTCATCTGCCATATCTTTTTTTTTCCTCCTTATTTCGTTTACCCACCATAGAGTAAACGTAAGTACATACCGTACCTATATATATAAGCTTTTCGCTATTTTTCGCGCTTCCAAAATTGAGATGCTCACCGGAACACAGTCGTACGGACTTGACGATTGTTCATACAGGTTATGACAATTAACCAGAAAATGTGGCGATACGCACCCCCGTACCTAATTGTGATGCCACTAAATAAAGGGTGTAGATGCATTCTACAGCCGGCACCTGTTAATAGGGGCACATATATCGAAATTTGTAATTGCTTAATATCCCGTAGCATAAAATTTGTTAATTCGCTGCCAAATTTCGAAACATTTATATGGGGCTTTATTCAACTGCACAAATAAAGTTTCTACTATATATCCAAAAAGATGATTTTTGCTCGTGTTTGTGTTTCCCAAAATACCACTCTAAAACCTATTCCAATATCTGATCACAAAACATAAAAAAGGCGAGCGAAATGAGGGGTCGATGTGGCAAAGATTTGCTCTCTGCTATTACTTCTGCCCTTCCGCCAACATCAATTCACCGTCCATATTAAATTCGATTTGTATATCGCTAAATCCTGCTTCTGATAGCATTTCTCCTAATCGTTCCGCTGTGAAATACTTCTTCGCGTGTGCCCGGGTCTCCATTGAGAAGTACTTCTTCGTATGCGCGACACCGCCTACCCAGTCAATAATATATATCTTCCCGCCTTCTGTAAGCAGCCGCAGGGATTCTTGTAATGCCACTTTCGGATCTACCATTTCATGCCATGACTTTAGCGATACGACTACATCGAATGTGTTATCCGCAAAAGTCGTCTCCTCCGCAGGCTGAACCTCAAACGGGACAGAAGACGATCTCTCTCGTGCTTTTTCTATTCGCTCTCGACTTGGATCTACCCCGGTAACATCACATCCTGTCTCTTCGCTCAAATATATTGCGAGTTTTCCTCTGCCGCACCCGAGATCCAGTATCTTTCTCTTTCCTCCTTCGCATTCTGCATCTAAAATTCGCGCACACAACCGATTCACCAGTTCGGCTTCATTCTCCAATAAAGTCATAGTATATACTCAGTGCCTCGTGGACATATAGGTGATATATCCGATTTAAAAACCACGAGATTTCACAAGATTAACACAAACCTTTTTGCAAGCAAAAAGCTTTACCAAAAAACCTATTTGTTTTTCTTTTAGCACAGGTTTTCTTTTTGTAAAAAAGAAAAAGTGTTGTGCTAAACAATTACAAATAGTTTACTTTAAATCGGTGTTAATCTGCGTTAATAAGTGTCAATAATTTATTTTCGCGATCACTTCGATTCTCATTTGAAAGTGGTTAATGCGTCCCTTGTTAGTGCATCACAATAGCCACATTCATTACATACCTTTTTACAGCTCTTCCAGTGCCCTATGCCACCCGCAAGCTTTTCATTTGCTATGTAAAACATATGCCGGAGCATCTGAGGACAATCAAGAATTTCGAGCAGGTTTCCCTCGTACGACCGCTTAGAATATACACGCATACAATTTATTATCCAATTCACTGCCTTTGTCCTACCGGAAAGCTTGATGTCCGTAATACCTATTGCTTCGTATTCCTTTACGTCCTCGGGCCTTATCCATCCGGACTTTATCATCTGTGTCGGATTCCGCAGACGCATGGCTATGCACTTGTCAAAATAATAGTCGGGTGCAAATAGCGGAGACTGAGGCTGGTTCAAACTGCTGAGATGCGAGGCGAGATTGTAATGCGAGTATCTGAACGGGCACTTATATAGACAGCCTTCATTCACTATTATCCGTACGTCACAGTTAACCGCCTTTACTATCCCCTCTAACAGATCAAAATGCCGGTTTATGTTCGTGTCCACGGTTATCGAATCAGCACCTAGATCTTCAAAGAATTTCGCGCGCTGTGGCGCATCAACATACGATAAAACCGATACAACTATCTTCATTGGAAATTCACGAAGTAGCTCTACCAGGTATGGCTCGGCCATCGTAATTGCGTCAACACCCGCTTTGTTCAATTCCCCAAAGTACCACTCAAACGTCTTATAGCCCTCGAACGTCAGGTGATGCCCGCCTGTACATGTTGAATTCATCACCACATTCATCTTTATGTCATGCTGATGCGCATATTCGGTCTGTTCCCTTATCTCTTCAATAAGCGGTGCATGCAACACTCCTCGTCCACTGCCCATAACATCCGGAGAGCCGCCCATAAAAACCTCGTCTACGTCATTCAAGCCCTCCGCCTCTTTGACCGCTATTATCTCCTTCAACGCTTCAAAATGACCCGGATGCGGAATTATTAATCGCATTTTCTTTCTGATATTACGGACCCGCAGTATCTAGCACCACTTCAAATATTGCCGCATTCTTTTTCTTTGTCGTTAATACTCCATCAGATGCCACAATATCTACGTAGTAAATTCCCGCTTCTGAAGAGTCCGTCACCCATTCCCCCTCATATCGCCCATCGTCGCTAGCATCATGCATATTGACGATCTTAACACTTGCGCCTTTGCCATCATGTATGTATCCCTGGACAAAAGAAGTACCGGTGCTACCAGTGCTACTAGACATACTCACCATTTCAGAAGATTTGATTTTTACATCTGCGTATATCTTTACCGTACCCCCTCCATATACAGAACTTGGATTTACACTCACATTTGAAATCGGTATCGTTAGCCCAGGATGTGTTTCACACCATACGTTCCAGGACCCCTCATAATTCCGCACTTGATATCCCATCATTCGCAGTGGGAGATACAAGAATGACGCGCTCGCTCCGGATTCGCAATACACAACTGTGTCCTTGCTTTTATCCAAGCCTGCAATCACAACGGGCGATAAAAACAACCTCAGTCCATCCGCGCCTCTCAGCCGGTCTCCATCTCTAAACAGATTTTCATAGTTTATGTTTATTGCACCTTCGATATGACCCGCTTTGTAGTCTTCTGTCGTTCTCGCATCCACTATCTGAACCCCCGAGTTATTAAGATTGTTTTGAACCCACTCGGTATCGGCAAACCTATCGTCTACCACATGTGCCGTATAATTAGTAGGAGGTCTCGTCGTCTCGTTCTGCGTGTAGCCATAAAGAGGCCACCATGCATTGAGCCCGCCATCCAGGACTGAAACGTGCTCATGTCCGAGGTATTCTAGCATCCAGAACACGTAAGAAGATGCGGGGCATTGCGTGCCCGTAGCACTACTGCAATACACGATTAATTCATTCTCCTGGTTTAGTCCCTGCTCTCCTAAAATCCTCGTTGCGTTTTCAAGTCCGATAAAAACGCCTTTTCCATTTCTGAACTTAGCCCAATCCAAATTTATTGCTCCTGGAATGTGTCCCGCCGCATATTGCGCCGGGGTGCGAACATCCACGATCACAACATTTGGATCACTGATATTCTTAAGATCGTCTATATATGCAATGAGGCTTGGATCCTCATAGTCACAATTTGTAGGACGAATAGGAATATCACCGGATATGAGAACCGAAAAATCCGATGAGCGTGGACCGCCACATGAAGAGCAGGTTGTTCCATCGTCACCCATCAAAAACGGATGTGTGGGCTCAAAATCGCATGTGGGGCAGCCGCTGCCAGCCCCTGCCACTGTTCCACTCGTTACGGTTAATAGCACTATACCCGCCACCACTAAAAGCATAAGAGTCTTCAAAATTCTTTCTTCCTTTCTTTGCATTTTGTCACCGACTATTCTATATCCTATTAATAACAGTACCTAAATGATATATTCATATAAAATTTTAGGGGGTGCAAAGAAAAGTGAACATTAAATTAGGCATGGCGGTGGTAGCAGTAATAGTGCTGCTTTTTTCTTTCGCTTGTCTACAAGTCGCCTTTGCCACCCAGCCAGCAGCAGAAGACGAGATAAAAATCGTTGCCCTGAGCACGGATAAAGATGTGTACCAGGAGAAGGAAGAGATGGATATTTTCTTATCTGTATATGCTCCGGAAGAAATAAGCGACGTTGTCATTGGTATTTCGGGCGTAAAGAGTAAAAAAGGCGTATATTTCGTGTCGTTATCGAATAAAACAGATCTAAAAGCGGGCGATAATGAGATGACGTTCACAAAGAAACTGCCTTCTTGCTCCCGCTGTGCTGGCATAGACCTGGGCACATATACCCTTAATGCTTCGATCGTTCATGACGATGTGGTCGTGAATGCGATACATAGCATTGTGCTGACCAGCCCGGGTAAAAAGGCATACGTGAATGTCACTATTGATGAGGTGAAAAGGAGGATAGAAACAGATGAACTCATGTTACTGGATCTGAGAACAAAGGAGGAATATGACTCCGCACATATTGCGGGTGCATTAATAATCCCTTTTCCTGAGTTACGCAATGCATCAGAAGAGTTAAATAAAAACAAGAAGATCATGCTGTATTGTGAAAACGGCAGTAATAGCACAATAGCCAGTAAAATCCTTATAGAAAATGGATTTGATAAGGTTTACAATGTGCTCGATGGAATAAGCGCCTGGAATGAAAGTGGGTATGCACTCGTTTCCGGTACTACCACAGACCAACCGGGATTTGAAGTAGCTCTTGCTCTTGCGAGTTTGCTTGCCGTTGCCTTTTGGATACGGCGGCGAAGAGTATAGTGAAAAACTACGACTTTTTGCCATTTATTTTTTTGGCCTTTTTGGTTTTCTTTCTCGATAAAGCATAATATCCTACTAAAATAGATTATCGACAAGGATTAACGCAGAAGAAATCAAATCCACGTAAATCCGTGTGAATCTGCGTACTAAACTAAATCAAATAGGTAAAAGTTATACGTTATATGCAACAGGAAAAGAGAAAAAATAAGGGGAGAAAAAGACTTATTCTATCTTTTTACCCAAATCAGGTCCCGGAGAAGTCACATATATGGAGTCCACCGTAACAATAACTGCCGCTTTTGGGCTAAGCGAGGGCATCATTGATTTTACCATATTAACGCCTTCGTCAAAGACACTTCCCGAAGTTTCTATCCTGGCACCACCTTTAAACTGATACCCGGTATAAGTCTCCATATCCCAGACAGAAATAGCCACCCTGGGATTCGCCTTTATATTCTCTTCCGTCTTCTTCATAAAGACATCCACCAGCAGCACTTCCGTCTCTGACAGAACTTTACCAAAAGCAAGCGGCACCACATTTGGCTCTCCTCCTTTGGTAGCAGTAGCAACAGCAAAACCCTTCGCTTTGCCTACCACTTCTTTCACTTCTTCTGTGATTTTTACCATAAACTTTCACCTGATTCCTGTTTGGGCGCACTAGTATAAAAAAGGTGTGGCGTTATCACACAAAAAAAATCGTTCCGGTTAAATAAACTATTATCTCGTCCTCCTTTTTCGCATCGAATTTCTTTTTATAGTAACGAAATCATCTATCTCTTTCGTTCTCACATAGCCTTTGGCTTCGAGTTCGGAAAAGACTTTTTCGCCCTTTTCTGTTCTTAAAATCACACTAGACCACCCCTCTTTTGTGCCTTCACTTCCCACTGATATATCCGCCTGCTCGGCTGAGTAATCATCACAAGCAAGACAATGCTTTGAATGCCATTCAGTCGTTTCTTTTAAGGGAATGGAAACTTTAGTATCCCCTGTATGGACATGGAAGAATCCCTTAGAGATGCTTATCTTTTCTATTTCGCCCATCTTCACGCCCCTCTTCGCTATCCCCGCACTCATCCGCGCATACTCGAAATTCTTATGACAGAAAAGGCCAATTACAAATCGTATTGCCGGTGCGAGCTCAAAGTTTATATGTTGCAAATGCCTCACTGCTCGAACATGACAAGGAAGCCCAACAATGCAAATATTATCGAGTTCCTCTTCTATCACTGCAGTTCGCACCTTCATCAAGTTAGGCGAGATACCATATTTTGTGCCTGCGGCTGAGAGTATCTCCTCTCTGCTTTTAGCCACCATAGGCGAAGGCAGCCATTCTTCCCCCCTTCCTGTCACTATAGCACCGTCTATTAATTCCTCTTCCAATAGATACAGCAGAATTGCGGTTACAACACCGCTATCTTGCGCCTTTTCGTGTATTTTCTCGTCTTTCGCCTTTGCTGCGATAACGTGTCTGTATATCCCTATATCATCGTCCTCTCTCCTGCGCCTACCGAAGATTTCTCCCTCTATCGTACCCACATCAAACGCGGTTCGATGGCATGCGTGGTAGCACACCTCGCAATCCACACAAGCTGCTTTCTTTTCCGGTCTCTTTGGCCTACCATCTATCCATCTGAGGTAAAATAGGGGACAGGAAGCGATACAGGCGCCGCAGTATGTGCAAAGTCCTTTTTCTATTACTTCTGATTCTAGTTCTTCGTATGCTGGCATATCTTAAACAATTTCATCTCTCTTTTATGGTAGGGTGTCCTTGTAATACTAAAAAAAGAGTGTTGGGTTATAACCCCAACTCCTTCAACTTCTCCGCCGTTGGATGTCCCTCTTGATCATATCCCCGTTTCGCATAATACACCTTTAGCATATCCTCTAATGGATGCACCTTCCCCTTTGCCGGTCCATCAGGCATCGGCTCCTTTATTAGTCTTTCGGGCAGCGTGTCATCTTTCCGCCCGAACCCTTCCCGCTTGTTGAACATCCGTTCCAATGCATATATCCGCTCACCGGTCTTTAAAAACTCTTCCTCGTCGTAGTCTTTCCAGCCCGCAACCCCTGCAAGCATCTCCGCCCATACCTCTGCACCCACGGCAAAAGTCAGGAACAGGCAATTAACCGCGGAATCCACTGCAGCAGTAAAGTCCTGGAATAATATGGTCAAGTCCACCTTTTCTTCACTTGCATCATGCGGGTCCACCTTCAGCGGCAACCCTACTGCCTCAGCCGCAATCGTGTATCCCGAGACGTGACAGCCACCACGGTTTGCAGTTGCGAAATTCAAGCCTATGCCCATCGCACCTCTTGAGTCGTATGCAGGAAGTTCAAGTCCTTTCACTTGCATCGCATAGTATCCCGAGCCTTTTTCTATCCTCTTTGCCGCCTTCACCGTACCGTCAGCCAGAACAGCACCAAAACCTTCGCGCTTCGCTATCTGTTCCGCCAGCCGCACCATCGCATCGGCATCACCAAATTTCAACTCGAAGCCTATATCATCCTTCGTTAAAATCCCGCGCTCATATAGTTCCATTGCAAATCCTATCGTATTACCACATGAAATCGTGTCTACGCCATATTCGTTACACATATAGTTCGCTTTCGCAAGCGCGTCCAATTCACTCACGCCACACTGACCACCGAATGCCCAGCTCGACTCATATTCGAGACTCTCGCCTTCTATTCCTGCATATTTGCCGCTATCTATCTTTACCCACCTGCCACACTCCATCGGGCATTCGTGACACGCAGTCCTCTTTACAAAAATCGTCTCCGCTATCTTCTCTCCGGATATTTTTTCCGCATCTGCAAATACTCCGGTCTGAAAGTTCCGTGTTGGATAAATCCCGGCTGCGTTCATGATATTGGTAAGCACAGCAGTTCCTAGGGCATATAGTGCCCCCTCTTCTTTCGTGACTCCATTATCTGAGATCATCTTCATTGCTTTATCCGCAGCTCTTCGCATCCCGATAGGATTAGCGACTTCTATCTCCTTCGTGCCTTTTACCGCAATTGCTTTCAGGTTCTTACTCCCCAATACAGCACCTAAACCCGTCCTTCCAGCAGCTCTATACTTCTCGTTCATTATTGCCGCCATGTATGACTTTTTCTCGCCTGCAATGCCGATCTGGAGCACCTTCGCTTCCTCTTCCGTCTCCGCCCTTATCCCATCATCTACTTCAATTACCTGCTTACCCCAGAATTTGCTCGCATCCCTGAATTCCACACCACTATCGCTTATCCACAAATAAGTTGGCTTCTCCGCTTTTCCTTTTAGCACTATCGCATCGTATCCCGTCTTACGAAGCTCCACAGACCATGTACCACCGGAACTCGAAAAGGTCAAGCCACCGGTTGCAGGACTCTTAGAGACTACCACATGCCGGCCACTGCTCGGCGTTTTCGTTCCTGTCAACGGCCCCGTCGCAATCACAACGATGTTCTCTGCAGAAAACGAGTCCGTTCCTGCTGGCAACTCGTCATATAAAACCTTCGCTCCAAGCCCTCTACCTCCGAGAAACGCCCTACACATCTTATCCGCTATCTCTTCGTCCTTAAAGCTCTCTGAGGTTAGATCAATTCTTAATATCTTTCCAGACATTTTACCACCCCTTTTTATTCCTTTTTACTCTACAATACAGAATAAGTATATCCTTCTCATCCAATATAATAATTAAGAAAAAAAGATGGGCAAAAGGAGTATACAATATTTCACGCTTTCTGATATAGAACCCCGCATCTGGTTCATGCTCACCGGCTGTGACTTCCGCTGCCGCGGATGTTTCAGACCGGCACGCGATGGCGGCGGGACCTTGCTCAGTCCGGAGGAGATGCTAAAGCGCGCTGAACAGGCATGCCTCAAACACTATGGTAAGCTACCTACCAAAGCGATGATCACAGGTGGCGAACCCACACTCGACAAGGAATTTCTCCTGACGCTTGTCAAAGGTTTGAAGGAAAAAGGATTTGAAGAGATCATTTTAATGTCCAATGGATATGAGATAGGACGTGAAGGGAATGCTAATTATGCAGCCGAGTTGAAGGAGGCGGGTTTAACCGAAGTCCATATAGACATCAAAGCTTTCTCAGACGAGATCCACATATGGTATACCGGCGAGTCGAACAAACCGGTATTAAATGCCGTGAGAATGTTAAACGATACTGGGATGGAACTGCTAATTCAAACGGTGTATATGCCCGGTATTGTGGACGTGGAGGAGATAGAGCAGATAGCTATTTTCCTCTCTAACGTGAATAGCAACATAAAACTCAGGATAAACCCTTTTGCTCCCACATTTGCGTTTGAGCGTGTGACGGAGCGACCGACAATGGAGGATATGGGACGAGCGTACAAAATCGCGGCTGAGTACCTGCCTAATGCAATAATTAGCAGGAGCTGTTATCGTGAATATCCTACACCTCCACCACAAGAAACTTGGATAACCGTTTACCCTGACCTCCGCTCCAAGAGAAGAACCATAAAGGATCAGGAAGAGGATAGAATCGCATGGCTTTCTCTTTCTAAATCGAAAACAAGAGAGGAAATACTTCAAGAGTTGGAACGTGATGATTTAGAATATCGCCAGGAACTGGAAGAGGCGATAAGGAAGTTTTCGCCGCGAAATCCAAAGCAACGTTGAATTTGACTTTTGTTTTTTAAAAAAATATAAAAAAAGATCCCTGCCTATTTCAACCTTATCGCAGGAATACAAATGTTGCATTTGTTTCCATCGGCATCGCTGAATTCTGTGCAGGTGAATGTCCCATTTCTTTTCTATCCCTTGATCACTATCGTGCCTACCCACAGGAGATCATCGCTCCCTGCTGCGTCTACCGTTGCATCCGCTATTATAGCTAAAATCTGCTCCTGTGTCTTCGCTCCGAGATTTCTTATATCTCCATATCCAGCCTCAAACGCGGAACCAAAAAGGTCCAGGCTGTTAAGCTCATCATATACACCATTAGGCCCTGGACTTAACACAACTACGAGATATTTACCGGTGTCTGCATCCTCATCGACATACAGCTCCTTTAAGTAGGAATCGTCTATATCTGACACAGCGGAACTGTCATAGGTAATACCTGGAACATCGGGAACACTAGCAGGATTTATTCCTCTCCCAGCGCCTCCTCTTGGAGCAACGGTCACGATGTCTACAAAATCCGAACCAGAAGCAGTACCGGATATCGTGAAATTATCTTCTAAATCCACTGTATCGGTTGATAAACTTGCTGTTAACCAGGGTCCTACCAAGAATACTTCTGCGTAACCATCATCTTCAACGCCTGAAACATCTCCACTAAGCGGTGGTTCACCAGCAATCCTTGTAAATGCCTCTATCCTTATTATTAATCCCAGTGCTCCTGTACCTCTTGTCTCTGGCGTTGGTAAGTCCGCCTCAAATGTGCCATCTGCTTCAATTGGAATGCCTACATATACGATATAATCATCAATTGCAATATCTATGTAGTCACCCGCATTTGCTGTACCTCTTATCGTTATCCTATCGCCGATTACCACTATAGAATGGACATTGAACGTGACATTCTTCTCTGCGACTATTATCTCTATGCTCTCTTCATCCAAACGGGTAGCAGTTGGGTAACCCGTTCCATAGTCGGTGGCAGTGATTTTGTAGGTTCCAACGTCTGTGAAGTGGAGTTCAAATTTCCTTACGCCATCTCCGCCCATCATCTTCCAAACCCCATGAATGTTCATCGCATCTGCCTGACTATCGCAATCCTCTATATCAGCAGGGATTGAGAGTGTATCAGTTGGAACTCTGATGATGATGTTGTTGCTAGTTCCTGTAAAGTCATATCTGTTGTATTCAAAGACCGTATGCAGTGGGTCTGCACTTGTTACACTCACATTGTGACCAGCAATCGCATCTACTGTTATGATTATGGTTTCATTCTTACCAATGTTTGCATCCGAGGCTGCGATGTCAATTCCGCCACCTGCATCGTTCTGCATGAATAGCTTTGCTGACCCTGCATCTTCCACGTCTGAAACATCACCGGAAAACGCTGGTTCATCTGCTAGCCTTATAAACGCCTCTATCTTTATTGCTCCCGGTGACCCTGTACCGGGTGTCACTGGCGTTGGTAAGTTCGCCTCAAATGTTCCATCTTCAGCAATTGGAATGCTTTGCTTCACTATATAATCATCAATTGCAATATCTATATAGTCACCAGCATTTGCACTGCCTTTGAAGGTAAGATTCTCTCCAATTGCTATGGTAGATGGCATATCAAATGTGACTTCCTTTCCTGATACTATCACAACCACCGCGTCCTCATCATATGTGGCCAAGTCTGTTGCTTCAATCTCATATGCACCCGTATCATGGAACCTTACTGGAAATTGCATCTGACCGTCTCCTTCCATTACAACATCGAATCCGTAGCAACCGGAATTACCATATTTACGATCGTAAGTAGCTGCAAAGTCATCCGGTCCCTCTTCAAACTCAACAAAGGCCCTTCCAGCCGTTGACTCAACGTGTATTGTATGGCCATATATACCTGCCATTGTTACCGTCACCGGCTCTAACTCTACAACATCTCTCATATCAACGTCAATGTCAACTTCGCCTTTTAGCACCTGCAATGTCTTTGTTTCCGATAATAGGTCTAATCCCCTGGCATTCTCCCACTCTGTTACAACAGAAAATCTGTATGTACCGAGTATCCAGTCTGTAGTATCTATTTGCTTTGCCGGATCAGTTGATCCATACTCCATGAGCTGAGCTACGTTTATTTCATCGAACTTCTGAATTTTGCCATCAAGTGTCCACGTTTTTACTTGGCGCCCTTTTGGATCGATAATCAATAAGTCAACGCAATCGTTTGAATCCAAGCTTGTTGGACAATCTATTCTCAATGGATTCCCAGCAGCTATGGTTGAAACAACGTTTGGTCCCACTTTTAATTCAAGCGGGATTGTTGGATTGGATATAGATATGGCTTGGCTTAGGGCACCACATATTACCGTGTATGGCCCCGTCCTACTCATCGAGGTTGTATCGAAGTATAGGATATCTACAGGCTCCCCCTCCTCTGTTTCTGTCACAAATGTAGATGCTGAGAACGCTTCACCATCCCTATTTGTATCCGGAATACCAGTTATTCGTACTGTATCTCCGCCTTTTGCGTTGGCGAAAATGATCAGTTGACCGATTTTTATCGTATCTGTGTCTCCTTCGGTGATCTCAATAAGCACAAATGCTGGATTCACCTGATAACCATTTCTTGTAGTCAGATAATTGCTTGTAATATCTTTCGCACTTACTGTCGGTGCCATCGCCATCAAAGTAGCGAGCATAATCGCAGCAATTGCAATCCCTATTATCGCTTTCTGCCAGCGCCTTTTACTTTCCATCTTCTTCGCTCTATTCATTTTTTTTCCTTTTTCTCCTCACACAATGATATTCACACTTGTAGTTGCGGTATATCCATATCCATCAATTGCTTTCACAGTATAGGTTCCCGGTTGTGCACCGGTTGTATCGAATGTAGCATTGAACGTGTTATTTTTAGCGATAGCCGCTTGTGGAACTATCTCGTGGTAGCGTCCCTTTACCGTTATCCAGATGATAGAGCCCTCTTTCCTGCTTGTTTCACCCGTTACTTCTAATGAATTGCCAACAACTACACCAGCTATCGGTTTCCGGGTTAGTGTTTCTGTTTCTATCTCGCCGACAATTATTGTACGTATCCACATGAGATCATCGCTACCTGCTGCGTCTACCGTTGCATCCATGAGTATAGCTAAAATCTGCTTTTGTGTCTTCGATGCGAGATCGCCATACGCTGCGTTAAACTCTGCGGAACCAAAAAGTTCTGCGCTGTTAAGCTCATCATATACTCCATTACGTCCCGGACTTACCACAACTACCATATATTTTCCTGTATCCGCGTCCTCATCGACATAGAGATCCTTTAAGTAGCTATAATCTATATCTGATACAGCGGAACTGTCATGGGTAATACCAGGAACACCTGCAACACTACCAGGATTTATTCCTCTACCAGAACCGCCCTTTGGTGCTATTGTCACTATATCAACGAAATCCGAACCTGCTGCTGTGCCTTCTACCGTGAATGAATCCTCTTGTGCAACATTTGTAGCTGAAAGCTGTGTGGTCAATGATCCTGTTGTCAGTAATATAGAGACAGAACCATCTTCTTCCTCATCGGAAATCTCCGTACCAAGCGGAGGTGCTATCTCACCTGCTACCCTTATAAATGCCTCTATCACTATTGATCCCGGTGCTCCTGTACCTCTTGTCTCTGGCGTTCGCAAATCCTCCTCAAATGATCCGTCATTCTCAATTGGAATGCCTGTATATACAATGTAATCCTCAACGGCGATGTCTATATAGTCACCAGCATTTGTCGTACCCCTGACTTCCAAATCCTCGCCTATTACTACGGTTGATGGCATATCAAATATGACTTCCTTTTCTGTTACTTTCACATCCACCGTGTCCTCATCGCCTGTATCTGTGTCTATTGCTTCAATCGTATATGCACCTGTATCATAGAACCTTACTGAAAATTGCATTTGTCCATCTCCTTCAATCAGAAAATCGAATCCGTAGTAACCCGAATTACCATATTCACGATTGTAAGTATCTGCGAAGTCATCCAAGCCCTCTTCAAACTCAACATAGTTCTTTCCTGCCGTTGCCTCAACATGCATTGTATGCGCATATATGCCTGTTACTGTTACCGTTACCGACTGCAACTCGCCAACCTCGGTCTTATCAACGTCGATGTCCACTTCACCTTTTAGCATCGTCAGTATCTTAGTTGGAGATCTTAAATCCAATCCCCTGGCATTCTCCTCCTCGGTTTCAACAGAAAATGTGTATGTACCGAGTAGCCAGTCTGTAGTATCTATTTGCTTCGCAGGATCGGTTGACCCGTATTCTACGAGCTGCGCTACGTTTATCTCATCGTACTTCTGTGTTTCGCCATCAACCGTCCACGTTTTTATTTGGCGCCCCCTTGGATCCGTAATTACCAAGTCAACACCATCATATGGACTCAAGTCAGTTACCCCCGAACAATCTACTCTCAGGTTAGTCCCGGCACATATGGTTGAAACAACATCCGGTCCCACTTTTAATTCAAGTGGTATCGTAGGCGTTGATACTGATATTTGCTGTGTTAAGGCACCGGATGTTACTATATACGTACCTGTCCTTGTCATTGCTTTTGTGTCAAAGAATATACCATCAACGATCTTGCCATCCACAGTTTCGGTCTTAAATGCAGATGTGGAGAATAATTCACCATCTGTATTTGTACCTAGAATACCTTCTATCATTACCGT
Organism: Candidatus Methanophagales archaeon; assembly: GCA_003336485.1. Lineage (GTDB taxonomy): Archaea > Halobacteriota > Syntropharchaeia > Alkanophagales > Methanospirareceae > Methanophaga. The sequence continues at coordinate 257 of QENH01000178.1, read as the reverse complement.
GTCTTCTGTGTTGTTGAAGATGATCTCTTGACCGAGTTTTATCGCATCTGTTGTTCCATTTGTGATTTCAATTACCACGAATCCCGGATTCACCGGATAACCATTTCTTATAGCCTGGTATTCCTCTATAATATCAATTGCGCTTCCTGTTGGCACCATCGCCACTATTACCAAGAGCATAATCGTCACCATTACAATCCCTATTATCACTTTACCTCTCATTTTTGTCCCGTCAAGTAGGGCTCATAGTCAGCCTA